>NZ_JAUBVE010000003.1:0-162186 GCF_036705715.1 Microcoleus sp. AT3-D2
TTTGGGTTCAGATTGCACTCACTTTTTTCGCTTCTGTGATTTATTGCGTAAGCGTTGCTTGCCGTAGGCGTCGCATCTCTCTTTAAAAACTGTCCGGAGTATTGATAAATCTCAAATGGTATGAGTTGGGGAGAAAGTGACTTCATCCCGATCACTAAGTAGATGAACTGCGAAAAATATAAGTAGTCAAAAGCGAGTGAAATGAAGCAATCCCAGAGGTTGTGATCCGTTTACATTTTGTTAGATTGTCAAGTTTTTGCGTGTCGCTCTACTTAATCGCCAATGACGAATTATTGAGGACTTACGCACTCCCAAACAAACCAACCGTTTCATTTAACTATTATGGATGGGTTCAAGGCCGTGTACGTTCCTCGAACAAACCAGGCGTCTGGAAACCCTTGTCTCCCGGAGCATTACTAATCACTAATAAACTGGGTTCAATAGGACGATTTCTTAACTGTCACACCTTATGAATCCATACCTAAACAACCTACCCCAAATCTCCACTACCTTGCATGATTGAGGTACAGCAAGTATTTGTGGGAAAAAACAGGTTTATCGCAACCCTTGGCCTGCACTTTTACTCATAACTAATGAACCGGGATTAATAGGACGCTCACTTAACTGTCACAGCTTATTCCTCCAGACCTAAAACACCTACCCACAATCAAAACAACATTCCACCAAGGCATCGCTATGTATTCTTTCGCAGGTTTTGGTGCCGCCACAGGCATATTTTTGCTGCTAGTTTTTGCCATTCTGCAATGGCTGCACGTGTCCGCCGGCAGTTTTATTGATTGGGTAATTGCCATTGCTATTTTTGAATGGCTGTTGCTGATAGTTACAGTTCCCTGGAATATCCATTTTGAAGCTAAAGAAGTTTTAGCGCAAGCCGCAGAATCGACTAAAAAAAACATTGCTGTCGATCAGGAACAAGTCAAATACGTTACTGTATTAGTTAGCCGATCGCTCTTTGTGGCGATCGCACTTCACCTGTTTAGCGCGATCGCACTTTACGGCCTAGCCGCCGCAGGAATTAGTGTTATTGGCTATCTCAGTTCCGGTGCTGCACTGCTGTTAACTGTACTGCGTCCAGCTATCCGAGGTTATCAGTATTTAGCCCAGCGGCTGACAAATATCCGCCGCCAATTTTTGCACCCCCGTGAAGATATTGTCGAACTCCGCAGCCGCTTTGCAAACTTAGAATCTACAGTTAGAGATTTGAGCAATCAATTAAGTTCAGACAATCCGAATTCGTGGGTGGCTGTCCAAAATCGGGAACGGGAAGCTATCAGAAGAGAATTAACTACGGTATCGGCATCTCTACAATCTTTGCAAGCGACAAATCAGGCAGAACACACTAAACTGAGAAGAGATGCAGAAAGTGCGATCGCCCAACTCACCGATGACGGACAATTTCTCAACCACGTCCGCGAAATCATCCGCTTCTTTAAAGAATCGTAAAGTCAGTTGATAGTTGACTGTTGACTGTTGACAGTTGTCTGTTGACTGTTGACTGTTGACTGTTGTCATTAGTTACCAATGCCCGATGCCCGATGCCCAATTCCCAATTCCCAATCTTTAGATAGATGCCAAATAGTCGCATATAGTTAATTTTTAAATAAAAACAGAATTTTCTCACTCTTCAGGAAGACTAAATAAAGGTATTTTCCCTCACAGCAATTTTTCGCAAACTATAACCAAAGATAGTTTGTGAATGAGCTAGCTTTGGCTTAATATTTAAACATAAGCCAAAGACCTTTTTGAAAAGATAACTCAGGAATAAATCATGACTAATCGCCAACCAATACCCCCCAAAAAAGAAGTTAGCAAATCAACACCCGCCGACGAACAAATCGAAGCCGATATGGAAGCCCCCCACTACGACAGGGGCATTACTCCTGCGGAGACAGCAGCGCGGCAAGAACGCGAAGGCGCTAACTTCATGCACACAACCACCGAAGGGAAGCAGAAAAGTGCAAAAACTGATGACCAAACCGATAACGAAAGCATTCACACCACAGATGGTTATACAGTAGACAAAGAAGGTCTGGTTAACAATTACGCGGTCGAACCGGAAATGTACATCAACGAACCCGGCGATTTGAGAGCAAAAGAAGAAGCCGAAGCCGCAGAACGCGCTCGAATTCTCGCAGAAGTCAAAGATAAAAAAGGCGAGGAAGGAAAACTGACAATGGATGCAGACACCCGCGGCAAAGGGCCGGGCATTATCTAGATTGTGTGGTTGGTAGTTGCATTTGGGCGCGGGAGGTTGCAACGGCAAAGCAAAGGGGCGGGTTTTTATAGTTCCGGCAGTTATCGCTCGATGTTTCCCGTACAACCCGCCCCTATTTTGCTTTGCACATCTGTTTTGTGAGTTGAGAGGTTACATGGTACACCTCTCAATTACCGTATCAATCGGCAAGTTTTCAGACCCAGCTCAAAAACGCCTTAAAATTCCTCAAGCTTTAACATTTTCCCTCAGCCAATTAAACTTAGCCTCAGCTAGCGCCAAATTTTCCAGGACGTTAGGATTGATATCCTCTCGTTCAAATTCTGGTTTATCTAATTCAATATTGCGACCGTATTCTATATGTCTGATCGTACCGCGCATCCTGTCTGCCAGACACAGTGAAATTCCATAATAAAACCGGGAAGCAAAGCCCATATCGTTTTGAAGTTTGATTACTAACTGCCGCCTAGGAATTGCCAGCAAGTGAGTTTCTTCGATCGCCTTTACCGTTGCCAAAGGAGGGCGAGCGTCAATGAAAGAGACTTCTCCCACCAGTTCTCCGCTGGCTATTTTAGCGAGTTCTCTAGTCCGCTCAGCCTCGATTAAAACACTCAAACTCCCATTCAAAACAATGTAGAGCGCATCTATCTGTCTCCCTTCATGGATCAAAATCCCGCCCGGATCTAGAACTTCCTTTTTGCCTTTTTGGACGATCCAGTTGATATCGTCATTATTTAACTGGCTCAAAATAAAAAGTGCTTTTTTTCTGCTGCTGTCGGCCATAAGTTTTAGCTCTCGATCGCTTCTTCTTTATATAAAATTTAGATGGCGCGCGATCGCAACTTCTTCCGAAGCAGTCCTCGCTCAATACAGTTTTTTTTACCCTGCCTAACTTCTTCGCACAACCCATATCGGGCAGGCTTTGCCAATAGCAGATGAATCACGCTGAATCATGATCTCTCAATACTAGCATTTGTTAAACAATCTTTTTTAACTCGATCGACCTCAAAAAACTCATGTAAAATTCGCGTCTCAAAAGCAATTGAGTTGACCCGGCCAGCTTTGGTGCGGGATGGGGCGCGGCAGACAATGCTCCGCGCCCAGTCTTGCTCACTAAATCGATCGCAAATCAGGATAGCCCGCCAACATATCGTCAGCAGTCAGAGTGTCCCCGTTCGCTTGAGGAGTCCACAGCACCTCAACCGCCAGCAACTGCTCGCTCGATACTCCCCCAATCTGGCGCAAAGCTTGGCGCAAATCTTCAGAGTTTTTCACTGCTGGCAATTGCAATTTGCCTTGAGTACCGACAATCACCGTCACCACAATAAATTCCCCAGGATCTGAATTCAAATCAGAAGCAACCAGCGCCCCATTTTCCTGCAAACCTGGCAGGATATTGCTGCTCCCTGCTTGCCGGAGCTGATTGTTATAATTCGAGAGCGTTTCTTCAGTAAATTTACTGCGTTCTGCCAAAGAAAGTTGATTAAACTTAGCTTCGGCTGCTTCCAAGCGAGTTTGCACAGATTCAGCGCCCGCGTAAACCCAGTATTCAGGATGCCGCAGCAGGGCCAGAGTAGATTCTTGCAGCACTTGAGCACGACCTGTCGCTGTATCAGTATCCGCTTTTTGCGCTAAGGAGTCGAGTTCGGCTTGCAAACCGCGGGCCTCTGCTAGCAAACCAACTTGCAAGCGGGCGACAGATACGGTGGTAGTGGCGGCGCTGTTGCCGAGTTCGTCAGTTCCGCCCCCGGCGCGGCGGAAGCTTTGGACGAGGAAATTAGCGATCGAAATAAAAATCAAAATCGAGAATAGGCCACCAAACCCGCCCCCAAAGCCAAAAAACGGCAGCAAGAACGGGAAACCAAAGCCACCTCCGAAGCCACCGCCCGGATAGTAGCCTCCTCCCGACGGTGCGTAAGTGCGACTAGGAGACGAGTAACTGCGCGCCGGAGATCTAAAAGATCCGCCCCCGATGCGTCCTCCGCTGCGGGCAGCCAGAGCTCCATCAGCGTTACCGAGGGCTAGCGTCAGTACCAGACCGATCGCAAATAGTGATTTCAAAAGCGGTTTCATCTTTGAAATTAGTTGCTTGTACATAAGACCGTTACTATTCGATACATTTATAATTTACAGTCTATCCTCGCTTCTGGGCAGCCTGGTTATAGGTATGAAGCCAGCGAGATATCCGTACCAACCGATCTAAAGCACCCAAGAGAGCTCAGTCTGCTTTCCCAGCATCAAAGCTTTTACAGAAGTTTACCTAGGTAGGGGGCGATCGGCAAACAATAAGCTCTAGACTTGTGACATACTCCCACACTCCCCGAAGAGTGAGTGAGGGCTTCTCAGGGACTCCTCTATGAGGACATTGACTGAGCTTTAAGACCGTGTGCCCCACGGTTCTTGATATTGATAGCCGCATTCCAATCTCTACACAAACTGACATGACATACCGGGCAATTGTGTATTCGTTGGGACAGTGGCTTTTTTACTTTGTGAGCACAACTGGAACACTCTTGACTGGTGCCATTTGGATTTACAGCTATTACTTTTAAACCAGCATTTTCGGCTTTGTTTGTCAGTATGTTTATAAACTGTCCCCAGCCAGCATCGTTTATACTTTTAGCCACTCGTGTTTTAGCTAGTCCTTTAATATTCAGTTTCTCAACAGCCACCACGTCATATTTATTTAGAAGTGTTTTTGCTGTTTTGAAGTGAAAGTCTTTGCGAGTATCAGCTACTTTTTTATGCTGATTTCCCAGTTGATTGATTGCCTTTTTTCGGCGATTAGAACCTTTTTTTGTACGGGAAACTTTGCGTTGTGCTGACTTTAGCTTGCGTTCAGCTTTGCGTAGGAACTTAGGTGCGCCAATCCTCTCATTATCTGACGTGACAATAAAATCAATCAACCCTAGGTCAATGCCTACAATATTGTTTGCCTCAAAATCAGGTTTGATTGTTGGAACTGTTTGGTCATCAAGACTCAGGGTTACATAGTAGCCGTCTGACTTTTTCGTAACAGAGACAGTCTTGATTTCAAACCCATCAGGTGTCTGACGATGAACAATTACCTTTACGATCCCAATTTTAGACAGCGTAATTTTATTTCCAACAAAGTGATGCTGCTTGAATTGTGGATATGTAAAAGTTTTGTATTGCCCTTTGGCTTTAAATCTAGGTCTACCTGATTTTTTACCCTGGGAGTCATCCTTTAACCATTTATCAAAAGCTAACTCGACCTTTTTAGGGACTTCTTGTAACACCTGAGAATGAATGCCTTTATACCAAGGTCTATCAACTTTTAGTTGAGTCAACGTTGCTTGCTGGCTCAACCTATTAGGCTTATTTTTCAACTCAGGAATATGACAAATAACAAGCGAACATCTGTCAATAGAGCAACGATTTTGCTCATACCAATCAAACCTTTGAGCAAGCTGATAATTGTATTGACCACGCAGCATATCTAATGTGTTGTCAATAATGCTTGATTGCTCTTTAGTCGGTTTTAGTCGGTATTGATAAGATGTTCTCACGCTGTTTTTTCAAGAGATTAAATTAGTGTTACTATTTTAGTATACACCTATTTAGCTAAAAGTGCCAAGGGGAAGAAGATCGCGTTCATCTACTCTTTCAAGATCATCCAGACGTGGAACTGAGTAAGCTGGTAAATAATCTGAAGTCAGTTTCTTCTAGAAAACTTCGCCAATAATTTGCGGAACACGAGCGAAAAGTTTTACTGGAAGGATGTATTCTGGAGTGGTTCTTATTTGGTCTCAAGCTGTGGGGGGGTAACGGTATCTACGCTTCGCAAATATATAGAAGCACAAGATTCTCCCACTGAAGCCACTGTATAATGGTGAGTTGACGACAACATCCGATTCCTCCGTGCTTCGCACATCAGGAACCGGATGGTCGTCAACTCACCCGAATTCATCACAACACTATCGCTGTCGCGGTAAGTGTGAGAGTTCTCCTGTTCTAGTTAAGACAAAGCCACCAGTCCCGATTACCGGACTTGACCTCACATTAAAAAAACATTATGTTTCCAACTCACCGCCCCCGCCGCCTCCGCAACCATCCCCAACTCCGCCGGATGGTACGCGAAAATATCTTGACAACCAGCGATTTAATTTATCCCCTATTTGCCGTACCGGGGGAAGCTTTTGCTAAAGAAGTCACATCGATGCCGGGAGTTTACCAGCTATCGGTAGACAAAATAGTAGAAGAAGCAAAAGAAGTCTACGACCTCGGCATTCCGGCTATTATTTTATTCGGCATTCCCGCAGATAAAGACACAGACGCAACAGGTGCTTGGCACGACTGCGGCATCGTCCAAAAAGCGACTGAAGCAGTTAAAAAAGCCGTACCAGATTTAATCGTCATGGTCGATACTTGTCTGTGCGAATATACTAATCACGGTCACTGTGGCTATTTGGAAGTCGGAGATTTAAGCGGCCGCGTCTTGAACGATCCGACACTAGAATTGCTCAAGAAAACCGCAGTGGCTCAAGCTAAAGCCGGTGCCGATATTATCGCACCTTCGGGAATGATGGACGGTTTTGTCGGAGCAATTCGCGAAGGATTGGACTCTGCTGGATTTGAAGATATTCCCATCATGTCTTACGCGGCAAAATACGCCTCAGCTTATTATGGCCCGTTCCGGGATGCGGCCGATTCTGCTCCGCAATTTGGCGATCGGCGCACCTATCAAATGGATCCGGGAAACGGCCGCGAAGCTCTTAAAGAAATTGCTCTCGACATTGCCGAAGGCGCAGATATGCTCATGGTTAAACCCGCTTTAGCTTACATGGACATCATCTGGCGCGTGAAGGAAGCAACTAACCTGCCAGTTGCTGCTTACAACGTTTCTGGAGAATATGCGATGGTGAAAGCCGCCGCCCTCAACGGTTGGATAGATGAAGAAAGAGTAGTGATGGAAACTTTGACAGGATTCAAGCGTGCTGGTACTGATTTGATTTTGACTTATCACGCCAAAGACGCCGCCCGCTGGCTGCAAAACTGATTCACTTGATTTGAGATTAGAGATTAAAGAATTGACTCCACAGCACAATCTTCGGGTATTTTCGTGGAGTCAATACCTCTCTGGATAGGTAATTTTTGAGCAATTAGGCAACACACAAGCTATCACTTACGCTTACCGATAAACGACACCTCGAAAACGGGTTTTTACAGTTTCGGTGGGCTGTAACGAAATAGACGTGAGAAAAAACCAGGTTTCTCTGTAGACAAACTCCAAACCCCTAAAAAATCAGTCATTCCCCATCTAAAATCTGAAATCTAAAGTCTCAAATGGTATGAGTTATAAGTTGGGAATTTTGAGTCAAAGACTTTTTGACAAAATTTACCCCAAAAAGTATTAATAATCACCGAAATTAGTTAAAAAATATGTATAACTAAAAATAGTTTTGTAAATGGGGAACTAAATCCTTGATTGTTCCCACGCAAAATTAACTATACCCGCTAAGACAGTAAAAGTAACACAGTTTAGATACAACTTGAAGGCAGATTGAGCATGACATCAACGACTAGGGATTCCAGTCACATTCAATTTTGTATAGGTCGCGATCGCGCAGACATCGCACAGATCCAAGAACTATTTAAAGCCGCCGCCTTTTGGGCGAGGGAACGCAAGATAGAAGATTGGGAAATTGCGATCGCCAACAGCGAACCAGTTGTTACAGTTTGGGACGGCTCACGGGCGATCGGCTTTGCCAGAGCCACCTCAGATGGCATCTATCGAGCTACCATCTGGGATGTCGCCATTCACCCGGATTACCAAGGTGCAGGACTCGGCCGCAAATTAGTGCAAACCGTCTTGAGTCACCCTCGGATGTGCCGAGTAGAGCGAGTTTACCTGATGACAACTTACAAACAAAGCTTCTACGAGCGCATCGGTTTTCAGCCAAACGCTAGCACCACAATGGTACTTGAAAATCAGCTTCTCGAAGAGAATCTCGAATTAGAAGTTAGCAACGGCGAATTGCTAACTGCTAATTGTTAAATAATCACAAGATGGGCATCAAAATCTATAATATGTAGGGTGCGTCAGGGCGCACCTTACTCCCTATAAATAATTTCCTTCTTTCATCTTCCCTTTTCCATCTTCCCGCCCTCAGTTAAATCAGTTAAATCCCTTGCCCTCTTCCCCACTGCGTTACATCCCGTACATTGCTCGTGGCCGAACTTTCTTCATCAGAAAGTTGCCAAAGGAATAGAACACTGAGTCCGGTTAAAATTGCACTCTTCGGACTCAGAAGGTACAGCCAGAACCTCCAACTTTCCGCTCATCAAACTTAAAAGAGTCTGATTCATCAATAACTTCATTCCAGAAGACACCTGAGAATTATCGCTACTCTTGGTAACATCACACTCCAAATCGTGCTTCAGCAAATCCCAAGACTCGCTCCAAGCACTCACTGAACGCTGATCGTCCACCCAAATGTGAACGTATCCAGATTCCGGCGAAGCATGGGCAGACACAGAAATACTCCCCTCTTCCATCTGAGCAACAGCAGTATCTACCAAATTGACTAAAACTTGCCTAAACCTCGGCAAATCTGCCAATACATAAATCCCCGGATCTGGCGGCAATATCTCCAAACGAATGCCGCGATTAGCAGCTTGCAAGTAAGTTAAATCATCAACCTCGTCAAAAACTTTAGCTAACTGAATCGGCTCAATATCCATCGTTTCAGTGCCGTGTTCAGTTTTAGCAACAGAGATAATTTCATCTATTAATTTCACCAGCTTGAGTGCCGCGACGTGAGCTTGCTCGACAAACTCTCGTTCCTCAGCAGGATCGTCGCACAAATCCGAGAGAATTAATTGCAGCGTACCAATCATAGTGCTCAGGGGCGATCGCAACTCGTGAGAAGTCCGAGCCAAAAAACCCGCCTTAAATTGGCTCATCTCCGAGGCCATCTGATAAGCCAATTGAGTTTGCTTAAGTTGGTCGGAAAGGGCATCAAACTTCTCTAAGTGAATTTCTTGCGGAGGTGGCGGCACTTTGGGTGCAGGTTCGGGCTGTTGCGAGCTTTTTTGCCGGCGGCGCCAAATCAAACTGCTTCCCAAACCCAGCCCCAGTCCCATACCTAAATATATAAATTCGCTCCAGCCGATCGGCGCCATATTGCTTTGCCTTGGAGTTTAGCTTTTAGCATTCTAACTCGATCGCGCCTTGTCGCAATATTTCCCAATGGCTGCCACTCCATTTAGCAACAGTGGAAGGCAAACTCGAAGCTGTTGCCGCTGTTGCTAATTCAGAAGGCACTAATGTCAAGACTTCGGGAAACACAGCCTCAATTTCTGCCACCGACTCCAGAGGCGGCTGACCGGATAAATTAGCGCTGGTAGTCGCCAAAGGGCCTGTCTGATCTAGAATTTTGAGCGCAAGGGGAAAGTTAGGCACTCGTACTCCGATTGTAGTCCGATCGATGGGATTGAGAGCCGCCGGAACTTTTGGCGAAGCCGGCAGCACTAAAGTTAACGCCCCCGGCCAATAGGATTCGGCTACTTGCTGCCACAATTTTAACTCTGCTGGACTTCCCTGCACGTAAGGCCACAAAGCCCTCGCCGATGCCGCCATCAAAATCAGCGGTTTGTCTTGACTGCGGCGTTTAGCTGCAAAAATCAACTCCGAGCGATCGGGACGCGCAGCCAAAGCGGGTACAGTATCTGTAGGAAAACTGACGATATGATTGCCAGAAATTGCCGCTTGAATCAAGGAGTCGATCGAAACTTGTGTCATGCCATTTTAGATTTTAGATTTTAGATTTGAGAAGTACGACATATTCTTGAAACCTAACGTCGATACGCTAAGGCAAACCGATCGATTCCTGCTAAATCAGCAAATATCTGAACTTCACGGTAACTCCCGTGACTTTGCAGCATATCAGCTACCGCCGTTTCTTGTCCCGACATCATCTCAACCAAGAAAACTCCCCCGGATTCTAAATAATCGGGAGCCGTTTCTACCAAATGCCGGATGCACTCTAACCCGTCAAAACCGCCGTCTAAGGCCAGATGAGGTTCGTGCTTCAAAACTTCCGGTTGCAGAGTCAGTACCGTGCTGCTGGGAATGTAAGGGGGGTTAGAGACCATGCCGCTAACGCGACCTTTAAGAAAGGTTAGCGGTTCCCACCACGAACCTTGATAAAAATTAATTCGCGATGCAAAACCCAAATTCTCAGCATTCAGTCGAGCCACTGCCAAAGCTTCCGAACTGCAATCTACTGCATAAACCCTAGTATTTGTCAACGCAGAAGCCAAGCCGATCGCGATCGCCCCGCTGCCCGTCCCCAAATCCACCCAATGCGATTTTGGATTGACACCATAGCTTTTAACAGCTTCTACAGCCAAATCGATCAGCAATTCCGTTTCTGGACGCGGAATTAGCACCGCCGGCGTTACTTTGAGCGAAAAATGCCGCCAATGTGCAACTCCGGTTAAATACTGCACCGGCACCCGTTCCTGCAAGCGCCGCTGCCACAATTGAGCCAGCTCAGATAAAGACAACTTTAATTTTATTTTTGGCAAATCTTTAAACGACTCCAAACGCAGAGCCAACCTATCCAAACCAGCCAGCTCTTGCAGCAGCCAGTCGATTTCTGCTAGAGGAATGTCAGAGGCGAGCGCCTCGGTTTTAGCTTGATTCATCCACTGCCAAACCTCTAAACCAGAAACAAACATAAGGCTTTATAATAATTGCTAATTGCTAATTGCTAATTCGTAAATAGTAGGTTGAGTCGAGAAACCCAACCTACTAATTAATGACTGATAACTGATGACTAATGACTGATGACTGCTGACTAACTATTAGCGAGCCGGTCGAGCTGGAGCCGGAGAGGCTGGAGCCGGCCGAGCTGGAGCCACCTGTGGATTTTGGCCCGCACCGGCAGGTTGGAGCGATCGCACAAATTCCAGCGACTCCCGCGACGGAATCAAAATCATTTGGGTCAAAAACGGGTCGTTCTCAGTACGCAAAGCTTCCAAAACGCTCTCCAAGTTCACCACCTCAATCTTAATTGTGGCTGTCACGTTCGGCTGCTGCTGCTTAAAACGATCGACCATACCCTGTAAATCCTCCTTGTTAAAAAACAAGGGAATCACCTCTTGCTGACCCCGCTGAATCGTCAAATAACCATTTTCGGCGCCGCCTCTTGCCAAAAACAGAGGTACACCGTTGAACTCATTAACTTGTTGACCAGTCTGCTGAAGTACAGTTTTAGCCGACTGCACCTGCTGTGGAGCCGGAACGAAAGCAAATTGCACTTCCTCCGGCTTGCCTTTATTTGCTTGAGTGAGCTGATAAATTTCGCCCAGGGATACTGGCATCACGCGCACCGTTGCCGCCAACTGAGGATTTCTGGTTTTCAGTTGATCGACAAAAGCTTGAGCGTCTTTCTGGCTGATGAAAATTCCCGCCACGGAAGCATTACCAGTTTGACCCTCACCCTGCTTGGGAACAGAAGCGATCAGGGGCGCACCCTGAGCGTCTGTAATCGTAAATACCGGCACCGAGCGCAATTTTTCCAAAATTTGCGGCTCCGGCAGTGCCAGTGCAGACATATTGCCAATTGGAGAGGAGCCCAGTAGAGTGCTGCCGACAATTCCCAATATTGCGCCCAAACGAACTAATGATTTCATGTTTTTTCCATCAGGAGCGATCCTGAAACACATTAACGCAAAGACTGGCGACTTAACACGATCGGCAAAAACTGCCTCAATTTGTTTTCATTTTGACGAAATGTAAACATCAGAGACAGTTATGCTTCAATCTATTATTTAACATTGTGCGATCGGGATGACAGGATTTGAACCTGCGACATCCTGCTCCCAAAGCAGGCGCGCTACCAAGCTGCGCTACATCCCGGTGCTATAGTTAGCTAACCTCTAACCATTAATACACAAAACCGCTGGCTTGTCAAGCTTTATTAAATATTTAGCTCTAGATGCAGCTCAGGCGAAGTTTTTTTCAGGTTGTGAGGTTTGACCCCACCCCAAAATGGATACAAGCCCCCGACTCCTATTGTGAGATTCTGACAATTTTAGACCCTAGTTCAAGCTCCCAGATTCATCTGTGGAATAAATCTCACATCTCAAATAGTTCGACTGAGCGCGACTCGACGGCGATACTGAGCGCTCGCCGATCGTCTGATCACTCGCCGAATGTCTCACCGCAGTGTCAAATCTCAAATCGGCTGACAATACTTGCACAGCTTCATAACGGCCCTGATGGCGAGATACATCCGCGCGTAACTGACCGCAGGGCACAGGTGCATTCGGTGTTGGCAGCGTCAATATTGTGTTGTATATCCTCAACAAATCAACGCCGACCTGCACCTCGCTAATCAGGATACCAAAACATACCTTTAATTCCCTCTGGATCGGACATAAAGCCCAAATTGCGGTAAAAATCCACCACTTGAGGGTCAGCAAATAAGGTAATGTTGCTGATATCTTCACTGCGGAGTTTTTTTATGATGTATTTCATCAGCGCCTTGCCCATGCCTTTGCCCTGGTAGTCGGGATGAACTACCACATCCCAAAGCGTGGCATTAAAAGCATGGTCTGAAGTCGCTCTGGCGAAACCCACCAGCCGTCGCTGGCTGCCCCGCATCTCCCACATAGAGACGACTAGGAAGCTGTGCTGAATAGCTTTTTTGACTTTACGCAGGGGACGGCGGGACCAACCCACTGCATTACAAAGTTCTTCGAGTTCGTAGAGGTCAATGTCCCGATCGCAACTGAAAAAGATGCGAGCGTTGCCGCTGGCGGGTTTGCGAAACGTTGGGGAAAGCGGATCGCCTAACCCAACAGCCACATCTTCCTCAAAATCCGCTGTTTGGGGTACAGAGGCAGACTCAGAACTACTAAATAAGTTTTTCCAAAAACCCATGCAGGCGCGGTTAAGGTAGTAGAAGTTGGACGACGAGAAAGAGAACCAGACAGATAAACCCACTCCGATCGGCGTAGGAGCAATTGCCGGTAGCCTCTTGAGGAACAGTTTACGGTACACTCATCTTACGCCGAAAACAGGGATTTGTCGTCCAACATTGAGTCTGCGCTTTTTTGATTCTGTCAAGTCTGGTAGAACTGTTCTGCTAGCCAGTGCCCGGACAACCCGCTTTTAAGGTAAAATTTGTTGCCGAACCAGGACAGAGGCATTTTGGGAAATGCTTCTTTTGAGTGCCGCCGATCGCGCCGGAACTTATAGCCTTGGTAGGAAATACCACTGGAATGGCGCAACGGTGACATTCTCGTGATAAGTTCTCAGACAGATTTGACTTTTGCTTTTAGTGAGGAGACGGGCACAATTTAAGTCGAATCGTCGAATCGAAAATCCCATTGCCATAAGGCATGGAAGAGTCAATACCAGTATATCTCCCGCACCTTCTCCTCAATTATGGCTTCGGGTTTAAAACCATCTACACTAGAACTTCTCAAGCGCTTTAACCGAGCGTTTCCGCAGTTTTATGAGCAATTTGTCAGCAGCGAAATCCAGTTGCAAAACCTCAAATTAGCTTACCAGCTTTACAAAACTCGGCAAGCAGTCATCGAAATCCGAGCCGAAGGTAACAAAAGTGCCCTGCATTTTGCTTACCGGAACCAGTCTTTTCTATTGAGCGATATTTTTGGAGTGCTCGCAGCCTATGGACTGACGATTCACAGTCTGAGTCTGTACGGTCAAATTTACCCGCCGATGCTGGTATTTATCAAATTGGTCGTATCTCGCGGTGGCAAGGTACTGGCAGATAAAACAGCAGAAAACGTCTGTAGAGCCGTTCGAGAGGCATTGGCGGGGCATTTTGAGGTTGAAGAGATGTTGGCGGTGGAATTTAATTTAGACGCGGGTTTGGAAGATGTGGCAACCGAATTCTACGTCGATCCAGTTTTCCACTTGCCAGCTTTGCTGATTGAAGCAGATAATCAACCTGGACTTTTTTACAAAGTTATGTATGCCATCTGGCAAGAGGATTTGTTGGTAGTAAATGCTAATTTGCTGGTTTGGCGGGGGCGAACTCGCCTGATTCTCTACTTGTTGGGGCCCAATGAAAGTTTAATTCCCGAGTATCTGGGGCAGAAAATCGCTGAGGGGGTGCGACAAAGATTGCTGGGCGAGCGGTTTTAGGGCAAGCTGCCGATGCTCCCTAAATAACTAGATTTCTATAAGTAGACATTAGTTTGCAGAAGTTTTCCAGTGAGATAGGATAAAAAGCTCGGCAACATTGTTCGTACAAACGAGTGTAGATAGCGGTTCTCATAAACATGGGACACGCCGAAACGATGTTGTCAAGCTTTTTAAGTTTTACAGCGCCTACTTACTTAAATAAGCTCGCGGGACTACAGGCAAAAGTCAAAAATATCCGAAAAAATTCGCTTATAAAATTACGTATCACCTCGCCCAAAACTAAGGATAGCTAACGCTAGCTATAGAATTAACAGATTCAATAATTGTTGAATGGTAACAATTTACTTTATTCAATCATTGAATGTAGGAGGTAGTAATGTAATTTGTAACTCGCCTACAAGAAAATCTAATTTGACACTGAAATACCCAGGGTTTATGACTCTCAACTCTGCTAAATATGGGGAAATTATTGGCGCAAAAAGCCCTTAAAAAATCGCGTTAATTTATGTTTCAATTGCGCTCATACAGCAGAGCGTCAATTTAAGACCGCGCGCTGCTGCAGGAAGTAAGCGGTAAATCGATAAAGTTGAGTCTTTTTGGCTTACTTATAGCGCTTCTTGGGTAGATGAGGTAAACAATTCAACTGAAAAAGCTTGATAACACAGGGTTTCGGCGTACTCCCTCTTTCTGAGAAAGGCTATACATAGGTTTACATAGGTCTTATGGAGCGGGTAGGATAAAAGTATGGCAACAATCGACATCCTAGGGGTTCGGCACGCTTACGATTTGACGGCTCCGACTGCAACTTCCCCGGTTCTGGTATTTGTCCACGGCTGGCTGTTAAGCCGCCACTACTGGCAACCTTTGACCGATCGCTTGGCATCAAACTATCAGTGCCTTACCTACGATTTGCGGGGGTTTGGCGATTCTCAATCGGACGCAGGCGACGATCGCCCATGTTCCGAACCGCTAAATTCATGCTATACTCCCGTCGCTTACGCTCGCGATTTGGAACTTTTACTCGAAAAACTCGATATATCTTCTGCTTGGCTGGTGGGACACTCTCTGGGCGGTACGATCGCTCTATGGGGAGCCAGCAAATTGTCCGATCGCGTTAAAGGCGTGATCTGCATCAATGCAGGGGGCGGCATCTATCTTAAGGAAGAATTCGAGCGGTTTCGATCGGTCGGCAAGCAGCTAGTGACAATGCGTCCCGGCTGGCTGCCTCGCTTGCCCTTAGCAGATTACGTGTTTGCCCGCGATTCTGTAGCCCGCTCGATCGGCAGATCGTGGGGAAGGCAGCGCTTAATAGATTTCGTGGGAGCTCATCCAGAGGCAGCTTTGGGGGCTTTGTTGGACTCCACCACAGAAGCGGAGATTCACCTCTTGCCACAAATTGTGTCCCAACTCAAGCAGCCTGTTTATTTTATTGCCGGTACTAAAGACAAAATTATGGAACCAAAATACGTGCTGCATTTGGCTAGCTTTCACTGGATGTTCCAAGGTTGTGGCGAGAATGTCCTTCAGCTTCCCGATTGTGGCCATTTGGCAATGGTGGAACAGCCGGATGCAGTGGCGAGTTACCTGCAAAATATTCTTAAAGAACACACTTAAAGGGCATTTGCTAAAGCGAAACCGAGGAATAGGGAATTGGGCAGATCTCCGGTTCGGGGAAGCGAAGCTTCCCAAATAGAAAGTTACACGTTAAAAGTTAAAACATTTTTCCCTGTTCATTGCCTCAACATCGAACCGTAAAATCACGTACACAATCCGTAAAATCTCGTACACAATCTGTTGCTGAACTCACCGAAGCCTAAATCTGTTATCTTAAATAGATAACTCTGCCCGATCGCCCTTAAGGACAGAGCTTCTGACTCGATAGTGGCAAATTGTCTGAATACTAATTCTGCTTAAATATCTGTGCGCGTTAACCTCACCGATCGGCAACAACACATCCTTTGGGCAACGGTTCGCCACTACATAGCTACAGCGGAACCCGTTGGCTCAAAAGCTTTGGCTGATGAATTCAACCTCAGCGTCAGCCCAGCTACAATTCGCAATGCGATGGGGACTCTTGAAAAAGCTGGACTGCTTTATCAGCCCCACACTTCGGCAGGACGAGTCCCCTCTGACTCCGGCTACCGAATTTACGTAGACCAGTTGATTCAGCCCTCTGATACGCTGGCCCGCAAGGTGGAACAGGTACTAGACCAGCTCAATTGGTCGGACGGCCGCATGGACGCGGCACTCCGTGGCGCTGCTCAAATCCTGGCAACTATCAGCGGTTACATAGCCATGATCACCATACCGCAAACCAATATGGCTTGCTTGCGCCACTTGCAACTGGTGCAGCTAGAGCCGGGAAAGGTGATGCTGATCGTGGTGACGGATGCTTACGAAACTCAGTCGGTTTTGGTGCAGTTGCCGAGGGACGCAGAAGGTAACACGCCTGATGTCGAAATCGTCGATCGCCAGTTGCAGATTTTGTCGAATTTTTTGAACAGCAAGCTGCGGGGACGATCGCTCTCGGAACTCTCGGCTGTAGACTGGAGCGAGTTAGACCGGGACTTTGAGCTGTACGCTGAGTGGATGGGAACCATGCTGACTGCTTTGAGCAGCCGCCAAAGCAATCCAACCTACACGCGGATTTTGATCGGCGGTTTGGCAGAAGCGCTGCGCTTGCCTGAGTTTTCGCAGTTACAGCAAGTTCAAACCCTGGTGCAATTGCTCGAACAAGAGCAGGAACTGCTTTGGCCTTTGATTTTTGAATCGCCGGAGTTGGAGACGCCAGGGAAGCGGGTAACGGTGCGTATTGGTTCGGAAAATTCCTTAGAACCAATTCGTGGCTGTACTCTGATTTCTTCGACTTACCGCCGGGGATCAGTGCCGGTGGGTAGTGTTGGGGTTTTGGGGCCGACGCGGATGGTTTACGAAAATGCGATCGCGGTTGTGGAAGCTGCAGCGGATTATTTGTCAGAAGCTATTGGCGGAAATCGAGTTAGTTTTCCTGATGGCGATCGAGGGCGATCAGATAATCCCTTGTTAGATGCACCCTAATTTGATAGCCCTAAGCTTAACTGGCTTGGGGTTTTATTGTCTGTGGATGTACTCACAACCTTTAAAAACAGGGTTTGGTGACAAAAAACCTAGGCTTTTATCCTACATTCCACACCCTGGGGTATTATAAGCATAATTACGCAGAAAACTATATCTCCAAAGTAACAAATTATGCCTTTAAAAAGTTATTTAACCGTCAATATACGGTAATATAGTATAATTTATAGTTTTATTGCTGGATCAAAATAAGTAAAAACCGATAGTGACAGTTGAGGGTGCGGAATGTGGGTTTGATACTCTTTTTGGGGTAAGAAACTAAAGCTTCGCGCTTGACAAGAAAGTTTCGTAAACAACCCTGTTTCTCCGTCCATGAGCGGCTCGGAAAGTGGTAGGGGTTAGGGGCGATCGACCTTCCAGGGATCGAGAGAAAGATATGGCGATGGCGAGCGATCGGGCATTGACAGAAAGTGGTCGCGGAGCGTTAGTCCAACGGCGGGTTTAGCAGCCCAACTGACGAGTTTTGTTGCCAACCGGGTGGGCGGCTAAACCCGCTCTAGGGATAGCGGCTACGACCAATGAATAGATGAGGCGCGTACCCTGGGATCGTCGATTCCCAAGGCAGCAGAATGTCAAAATATTAAGACATTTTAGAGAGTTCGTCAAAAACAACTAAAAAAGATTAGTGTGGATAGGAAAGCAATATTTCTTTTGGGAATAGCCCGGGTTAGACAATTGCAAATAACTTGCAGTGAATTTGGCTTGATTGCTACTCCATAAAAAATTTAACCGCTGAGTTAAGATCGAAACGGAATTTAGGGAATTTTCTTTTAGCATTCAATGAAATCGACTGATAAAACTAAGAATACCTTTGCGATAACAACGCCTCTGTATTATGTAAACGATTTACCTCACGTTGGCAGCGCTTATACGACTATGGCTGCGGATGCCCTAGCCCGATTTGAGAGGCTGCGGGGCAAATCTGTTTTGCTGGTTACGGGGACGGACGAACACGGGCAGAAAATTCAGCGGACAGCCGAGAGTTTGGGACGATCGCCCCAAGCTCACTGCGATTCAGTGGTTCCGGCGTTTGAGGCGCTGTGGGAGCAACTCGACATCCAGTACGATCGCTTCATCCGCACAACTTCGCGGCGTCACGAGTACATTGTCAAAGAATTTTTCCAGCGCGTCTGGAACTCCGGTGACATCTACTTGAACCAGCAACAAGGCTGGTACTGCGTCTCCTGTGAAGAATTTAAGGATGAACGGGAATTGTTGCCGGGAAATCGGTGTTCTGTCCACACCAGCAAGGAAGTTGAGTGGCGCGACGAGGAAAATTACTTTTTTCGCCTGTCGCGGTATCAAGACCAACTGCTGGCATTGTACGCAGAACGTCCCGACTTCATCGCGCCGGAAAGCCGACGCAACGAAGTGCTCAGTTTCGTCAACTCTGGACTGCAAGACTTTTCGATTTCTAGAGTGAATCTGGCATGGGGTCTGCCAATGCCAGTTGACCCCAGTCACAGCATCTACGTCTGGTTTGACGCTTTGCTGGGATACGTCACCGCCTTGCTAGATCCGGACAGCGACCCGATGTTGGAGAATGCTTTATCTAAATGGTGGCCGGTTGACTTGCACTTGATCGGCAAAGATATTCTTCGCTTCCACGCAGTTTACTGGCCGGCAATGCTGATGTCAGCGAATCTACTGGTGCCGGGTCGCGTTTTCGCACATGGGTTTTTGACCAAAGACGGCAAAAAAATGGGGAAAACGGAGGGTAATACTTTAAACCCTGTTGAATTGGTCAACAAATACGGCGCTGATGCAGTACGTTACTATTTCCTCAAAGAAATTGAGTTCGGAGAGGACGGCGATTTTAACGAAACTCGGTTTATCAATATATTGAATGCTGAGCTAGCAAATGATTTGGGAAATTTGCTGAATCGTACCCTAAACATGGCTCGCAAATATTGCGGTGGCTCCGTACCGAATGTGTTGGCAGAAAACATTGACGGCGACAACCTTCTCAAGGCTATGAGCCGGGATTTGGGCGAGCAAGTAGCGAGTTTTTACGAAGACTTGGCTTTTAGCAAGGCTTGCGAAGCCGTGCTTGCATTAGTTCGAGCCGGGAACAAGTTTATTGACGTGCAAGCGCCTTGGAGTTTGTACAAGCAGGGACAGATCGAAAGTGTTGAACAAGTGCTATATTCTGTTCTGGAATCTGTTAGACTAGCATCTTACCTTTTATCGCCGATTATTCCGAATATCAGCAATGCTATCTATCAGCAGCTAGGTTTTTCAATTGACTTTAACGATCGGGTTACAGTTAACAGTTTAGCGAATTTTGCAGCTCATGCTGCCTGGGGCGCTTTGCCGGCAAACCAAACTCTGGGGGAACCCCAACCTGTTTTTAAGCGGATCGAACTGCTGTAAACAGTACCTTCATAGTTGGCAGCCAGCGCTCTGGGTGTTATGACAGACTACGAATTAGCAGTTATTTCCTTACCAATCTTTCATAAAAATTGAGGCATAACAATCATGTTGAATAGAATAGAAAGCAATGACCTTTTTACGCCGGAACAGGTGCTAGAAAATCGGGGCCGAGTAGCAATTTTTATTGACGGGTCTAACCTTTTTTACGCGGCTTTGCAGTTAGGAATTGAGATTGATTACACTAAGCTGCTGTGCCGTTTAACTGCGGGCTCGCGGCTGCTGCGCTCTTTCTTCTACACGGGTGTCGATCGCACTAACGAGAAACAGCAGGGGTTTTTGTTGTGGATGCGCCGCAACGGCTACCGCGTGATTTCTAAGGATTTGGTACAGTTGCCAGATGGTTCTAAGAAGGCGAATTTGGATGTAGAAATCGCTGTGGATATGATGGCCTTAGTGGGGTCTTACGACACGGCGGTTTTGGTGAGCGGTGACGGCGATTTGGCTTATGCTGTAGACGCTGTGAGCTATCGCGGTGTGCGGGTTGAGGTGGTGAGTTTGCGATCGATGACGAGCGACAGTTTGATTAATGTAGCCGATCGCTATATCGATTTGGAGATGATTAAGGACGACATCCAAAAAACATCTCGCCCTAATTATGCTTACCGCCCTTTGTCGGGTCTGAGCTTGATGGAGGAACACGACGACAGATAGGGATTTGGTAATGGGTAATTGGTAACGGGGAATGGGTGATGGTTAATGGGTTGAATCATTGAGAATTAGAAGTTAAAAATTTAGACCAAGTATGACACATTTTTAATTTTTGATTAATTGTTTTTCAAGACCCAATTATCAATTACCCATTACCCATTACCCATTACCCATTACCAATTCCCAATAACCAATGATTAATCTAAAATCCCAAATTCCCAATTTTAAATCCCCAAAATTGATGGTGCTATTTTTAGCAGCACTGATTTTGGGGATTGGTGCTTGTGCGGTTCCGCAAGAGACTCAAAAGAACAAATTAGCTGAGGATCTCAAAACTGCTCAACAGTCAAACAGCACTTTAACTTTGAACAAAGTAACCCTAGAACAAGCAAACGAAAAGGGCGAGACGTTCTGGAAAGTAAACTCGCAAAATGCCGTTTACAGCAAAGACAAAAAGATAGTTAACGTTCAGAAACCCGTGGGCAAATTGTTTCAGGACGGCAAAGAAATTTACGACATTCAGGGAGAAACGGGGCAGGTATTTCAGGAAGGAAATCAGGTTTTTCTCAAAGGTAACATAGTCGCTACTGACCTGAAAAATGGAGTGGTCTTACGCGGAAATGAGTTGGAGTGGCGGCCCAAGGAAGATGTTTTAGTTGTCCGCAACAATTTGACGGGAGAGAACAAACAGGTGACGGCTTCAGCGAAGGAAGCGCGGGTTTTCAGCAGGGCTAAGAGGATGGAGTTATTCGGTTCGGTGGTGGCGAATGTTAAAGATCCGGCTTTGCAATTGCGAACCGAGCACTTAGTGTGGTTTGTGGAGCAACAAAAGGTAAACAGCGACCAACCGACTCAAATTGACAGATACAAAGATAAAATAGTAACAGACAGCGGTTTTGCCGACCAAGTAGATGTAGACTTAAAAACCAAGATTGCGACGCTGACAAAAAACGCTCAGTTGATGCCATCAGACCCGCCGCTGCAAATAGAAAGCAGTTTGATGAGTTGGAATTTTCCGGCGCAATCTGTGGTGTCGCCTGGGCCTGTGAAGGTTTTTCACCGCGTGGAAAAGGTGACGATGACTGGGGATACGGGTCGGGGAGATTTAGATAAAAAAGTTTTTTATTTGACTGGAAATGTGGTAGGAATTGGGGAAAAACGTCAAGCTCAATTAAATACCGATCGCGTAACGTGGTATTTAACTAATCAGACTTTTGATGCAGAAGGAAATGTGGTTTACAAGCAACTAAATCCGGTGTTTAATTTGACTGGCCCGAGGGCGGCGGGAGAGTTAAAAAATCAAACTGTGATTGTCAAAGGCGACGGTGGCGGGGGCCAAGTGGTTACGGAATTTGTACCGGACGAGTACAAAGGAACTTTGGGACAGCAATAATTGCGATCGCAGATGCGGGCAGATGAACACCCATAAACGCAAATCTAATTAAGATTAGATTGAGCAAGCAGGGGTTGGGATGACAACAAATTTACAAACAATTTTAGAAAGGCTTGATGAACCTATCTTAATTGACTGATTAAGTTGGAGAGAGTTTAATGCTGTTGAAAGGCATATCTCGCCTCCGGGGGGGTGCGGCTGTCGTTTTTAGATGGGGTGTGGGAGATTAGACTTATGCCTGGAAGAAAAAACGAAACTGCCAAACAGCGGATTTCAACGCTATCTCGCTCAGCCCCCTATGTTTCCGGCGATCGCCCGTGCAGCCAAATCTTTTTAAGCTTCGCATCTGATTCAACCTGAACTAATGGCACTGTTGAGTTTTGGGTTGATTTAGGCACTATGCACTCTACAGTATTAGGACTTACGCATATATCCCCCAAACGCCTTGACCAGGGGCTTTTAAGTAGCTCCCGGGAGCGGTTCCGCCTTTTTGAAGCGGTTTCTCCCGGGAGCTGTTCCCCCTTTTTAAAGGTTGCTCTGGGGTCAGGATGGTTGTGGATTTCAGACCGTATAATGTGTAAGTCCTGAATATAATTGTATGCTTAGATCACTTCATATTGAGGTCAAGACCTACAAGTAAAAGGAGGTGTACTCAATATAGAGGGAATCAAGAATTTCCCTAGAGCTGACTTTAAAGGATCAAGGGTGAGCGACTGTTGTTATTGATACAATCCAAATACTAAAATGACTCCGCCATGACACTAATCGCAAGTGAGGACGAAGTTGCAAAAAGCCCTCAAAAAATCCCGCTGCGCCTTGTCTTAGTCGTACCATTCGTCCTGCAAATCTTTGCCGCTGTGGGGCTGACAGGTTGGCTCTCGCTACGCAACGGTAAAACTGCCGTCAACAACGTTACTACCCAATTACGAACGGAGGTAGTCGCCCGCATCAATCAACAATTAAACACTTACTTGGAAACGCCCCATTTGGTCAATGCCATCAGCGTCGATGCCATTCGCCGCTTTGGATTATGGAATCCAGACAATATGAGTTCGATGAGAAGCTACTTCTACTGGCAGCTCAAGCAATTTTCCACTGTTAGTTACATCAGTTTTGGAGGGGAAAAAAAAGAATACGCCGGTGCTGGATATAAGGATGATGGCAGTGTGGTTATTGAAATAACCGATCGCTCTACTAATTTTCTCAATACTATCGTCAAGGTAGATAGAGAGGGCAACCCGACTCAGTTTAAGGAAACCCACCCAGACTACGATCCCCGCATTCGACCCTGGTATCAAGCTGCAAAAGTTGCAGGCAAACCCCAATGGAATAAAATTTATCAATATTATATTCAACCTAGCCTAGGAATCTCCGCTAGCCAACCTGTTTACGATAAAAATGGCATTTTTAGAGGAGTTGTAAGTACCGATCTATTTCTCTCAAAAATCAGCGACTTTCTCCAAAATTTAAAAATTGGTAGATCGGGGAGGACTTTCATCATCGAACGATCGGGCTTGCTAGTGGCTTCTTCCACTGCCGAGAAGCCATTTATCAAGAGCAACAATCGTCAAAAAACGCAACGATTAAAAGCGATTCAAAGCAGTGTACCGTTGATCAAGGGTACAGCGCAACATTTAATAGAACGCTTTGGTAACTTTACCGAAATTGACAGCAACCAGCAACTAGACTTCATGCTAGATGGTCAGCGGGAATTCGTGCAAGTATCATCATTCCAAGATGGTCGAGGTCTTGATTGGCTGATTGTTGTAGTCGTTCCAGAAGCCGACTTTATGGAGCAAATCAATGCCAATACGCGCAGCACTATCCTACTCTGCGTTTTAGCGTTAGTGCTAGCGACGTTGTTAGGAATCCTCGCCTCTCACTGGATTACCCATCCTATATTTGTTTTGAGTAAAGCGAGTAGAGCGATCGCTAGCGGTCAATTAAACCAAAAAGTAGACGTAAATGGGATAGATGAACTGGGAGTTCTCGCTCAATCTTTTAACCAAATGGCACAGCAATTGCGCGAGTCTTTTGCTGCTTTAGAAAAGACCAACTCAGATCTAGAAAATCGAGTAGAAGAACGAACAAGTGAGCTAAAAGAGGCAAAAATTGCCGCTGATACTGCTAACCATGCCAAGAGCGAATTCCTCGCCAACATGAGCCATGAACTCCGCACACCCCTGAACGGAATTCTAGGATACTCTCAAATTATGGAACGCGATAAAACTACCACTCCTAAACAAAAAGATTCTATCCACATTATTCACCAGTGTGGTTCGCACTTACTCACGCTGATTAACGATATTTTAGACATTTCTAAAATTGAAGCCCGTAAAATGGAACTTTACAGTTCAAATTTTAATTTTTCTTCTTTTTTGATCGGGGTTTTGGAAATGTGCCGCATCCGAGCTGAACAAAAAGAAATTACGTTTAATTATCAAGTCTTAAATCAACTTCCTAACGCTGTCAATGCTGATGAAAAACGACTGCGCCAAGTTTTGATTAACCTTTTGGGCAATGCTATTAAATTTACAGAAAAAGGTGGTGTTATTTTTAAGGTAGGCGTAATAGGTGAGGGGGAAGACTCCGACCAATCACAACTTACTAAAATTCGTTTCCATATCCAAGATACGGGGATTGGAATGACACCAGAACAGTTAGAAAAAATATTTTTACCGTTTGAACAAGTCGGAAATAGCCAGCAGAAGGCAGAAGGCACTGGGTTGGGATTAGCGATCGCACAGAAAATTGTTCAAATGATGGGAGGCGAAATAAAAGTCGAAAGTATACTCGGTCAAGGCAGCATTTTTTCCTTTGATTTAGAGTTGACTCAATCATCTGAATTTATTGAGCAACATTCGCTAAATAATTCAATTAATTTAACGGGTTTTAAAGGAAATAAAAATAAAATTTTATTAGTAGACGATCGATTTGAAAATCGAGGTTTTATTAGAAATTTTTTAGAACCACTAGGTTTTAAAATCATGGAAGCTTGTAATGGACAAGAGGGTTTAAATAAAGCCATTGATTTTAAACCAGATCTGATTATCACAGACTTAGTGATGCCAGTAATGGATGGATTTGAAATGTCACGGCGCTTCCGAAAGTCATCAGAGTTTAAGGATGTAATATTGATAGCATCCAGCGCCAGCGTGTTTAACTTCGATCGGCAAAATAGCCACGAAGCAGGTTGTAACGAGTTCCTGTCAAAGCCTATCGAAGTAGACGAATTGCTGGAAGTATTAAAGAATTACTTGCAACTCGAATGGATTTACGACCAACCTGCGGATGTGGCGAACTTACAGCCGGAAGGTTTCACTGATTTATTAAACGTTCAGAGTGGTGAGCTTGTGATACCGCCATCAGCAGAGCTGGTAGCGTTGTTTAATGCAGCTCGGATCGGCGATATTGAAGTGATTGAGCAGGAAGCCAATAGACTCAAGCAGATAGACGGCAACTATCTACCCTTTGCTAATAAAATCTTGCAATTTGCTAAAAATTTTGAAGAAAAAGAACTACTAGCTTTTGTAAAAAAACATTTGGGCTAATAAAATGGTTAACCAAAAAGACAATGTAATTTTAATTGTTGACGATAACCCGAATAACCTAAAACTTCTGTTCGATTTTTTGAGGGAGTCAGGCTTCAAGGTTTTAGTAGCTAAGGATGGGGAAAGTGCTATTGAGAAGTTACAAGAAGTTTCGCCAAATATCATATTGTTAGATGTGATGATGCCGGGGATAGATGGGTTTGAAACCTGCTACCGCTTAAAAGCATCGGTGGCAACGAAAGATATCCCTGTGATTTTTATGACAGCTCTTACCGATCGCGTGGATAAGGTTAAAGGTCTGTCAATGGGGGCAGTAGATTATATCACTAAACCCTTTCAGCAAGAGGAAGTCCTAGCCCGCGTGCAACTACACCTGAGACTGCGAAATTTGACCAAGACGTTGGAAGAGCAAAATGTGCTTCTCAAAGAGGAAATTGAAGCGCGAAAAGAGGCGGAAGTGGCCTTGCAGAAACTCACTTCTGAGTTAGAGGAACGGGTGGCTTCTCAAACGGCTGAACTTAGACAAGCCTGCAACGAGCTTCAACAGGCTCAAGTTCAGTTGTTGGAAAGAGAAGAAAAATTAGGACATGATGCTTTTCACGACGCGCTAACGGAGTTGCCTAACCGCGCTTGGTTTATGAATCGGCTGCAACAGGCGATCGACTTGTCGTACAAACGTGAAGATTATCTATATGCGGTGCTATTTATTGACCTAGATCG
The DNA here is from genome assembly GCF_036705715.1 of Microcoleus sp. AT3-D2. Taxonomy (NCBI): domain Bacteria; kingdom Bacillati; phylum Cyanobacteriota; class Cyanophyceae; order Oscillatoriales; family Microcoleaceae; genus Microcoleus; species Microcoleus sp. AT3-D2. The sequence goes on from NZ_JAUBVE010000003.1 coordinate 26,241, forward strand.
CTTTAAAGTAGTGAATGATAGCCTCGGGCATTTGGTTGGGGATCAATTACTAAAAAGCATTGCTCGTCAACTTCAAGTTTGTTTACGCCATACAGATGCAGTTGCGCGGTTTGGAGGAGATGAATTTGTGATATTGCTGGAAGATATTAAAGATATTGATGAACCAAACAGGGTGGCTGAACGCATCCAAAATCAATTAAGGCAGCCGTTTAATTTGAATGATTATGAAGTATTTACCGAGATCAGCATTGGCATTATTGTTAGCACAATGGGTTACGATCGCCCAGAAGACGTGCTCAGAGATGCGGATATAGCAATGTATTATGCTAAAGCTCAAGGCAGAGGGCGTTACGAAGTTTTCGATCCAGCGATGCAAACTGTGGCGATGACGCGCTTGCAGTTGGAGAACGACTTGAGAAGGGCGATCGCGCTACAAGAATTTTGCGTTCACTACCAGCCAATTGTCTCCCTTTCTACGGGGCAACTGAGTGGCTTTGAAGCTTTGGTACGCTGGCATCACGCATCTGGCACGATCTACCCGCCTGCCGAGTTTATCCCTGTGGCTGAAGAAACTGGTTTGATCAATGAACTGGGGTGGTGGGTTTTGCAGGAAGCTTGTCACCAGATCAGTATTTGGCAGCAACAGTTTCCCCAAACACCTCCCTTGGCGATTAATGTCAATCTTTCCCCCGTGCAGCTCAAGCAAGTAAACCTAGTCAATCGAATTGAGGAGATTTTGCAGCAGACTGGCTTTCCAAGTTACTGTTTAAAATTAGAGATTACTGAAAGTTGCATTTTAGAAACAGTATCCAGGGAAGAAAAGATGTTGAAGCAGCTAAAAGCTCTAGGCATTCTGTTGTGTATCGATGACTTTGGCACGGGCTATTCTTCTTTAAGCCGCTTACACGAGTTTCCCATTGATACCTTAAAGATTGACCGCTCTTTTGTGAGCCGCATAGGGTTAGACAACAGCGGCGTAGAAATTATCCAGACAATTGTGACGCTGGCTCGCAGCCGAGGTATGGATATTGTGGCAGAAGGCATAGAAACGCCAACACAGCTACAGAAACTGCGAGAGTTGGGGTGTGAGTTGGGGCAAGGATATTTATTTTCTAGGCCTGTAGACAGCGAAAAGGCAACCGAACTATTAGGCTTAAAAGTAGGGCTAGCAAGCTGGCCTGACATCTAGTTTGCCTCGATAAATTTTAGGAAACTCTTGTGGGATAGGCTCAAAAGCCTACTCTCATCATCATGCGAACTCAATTCTGCTGGGAATTAATAGTTAGTTTGGGTGGGATTTTTGGTATTTTATGAATTTATAAAATTTACGTCATGCCGGAACGTTAATTTTTAGGAATTCCTAGCGGGTTTATGCTCAGTAACACAGAATTTCCGATATTTTGATTCACTATTGTCTCGGACGATCGACTTTGAGTCGCACTCTTGCAGTGGATGCTGCCCCTTGGGGGGTGCGGAATCGGGGATTGCGAATTTGGTATCAAAAACTCTCTAACGCCACACTCGCCTTAAATTCAACACAAATCCTGGCAATACGTCTTCCCCGGATAACTCGGCAGGATTGATTAATATTTCTACTTCTACTTGTTGTCGATAAATCTCTACCTGCCGGTTTTGCGGGTCAATCAACCAGCCCAATCTTGCGCCGTTGTCGATGTATTCCCGCATCTTAGTTTGAAGGGTGGAGAGACTATCAGATGCCGAGCGCAATTCTACTACAAAGTCTGGACACAGGGGAACGAAGCCTTGGCGCTGTTTTGGAGTTAGTGCCTCCCAGCGAGTTCGACTCACCCAGGAAGCGTCGGGAGAACGGCGAGCACCATTGGGGAGGATGAATCCAGTAGAAGAGTCAAAACCTTCTCCTAAATCCTCGTGTGCTTCGCACCAGCGATCAACTTGCCCGCTGATGCTGAGATTGCGGCTGCCTGATTCTCCTCCTGTGGGTGGATTCACTATTAATTCTCCTGCGGCGGTTCTCTCTAATCTCAAGTCGGGATTTGCCAATGCTAGGGCCTCGAATTGCTCGCTACTGACAACAATCCCGATCGCGTTTGGCAATTCTATAGATATGGTTTCTGGTTCAGTAAATATTTGTACCATATTCAATTCCAGTTTTTTTTAGATTGAACTCGGCAACAAAAAAAAGTTAAAGGACTCTCGCACGGGGTGGGGCGGGTTTAGGAGATTGTGTGTTTTAGGCAATTATGATCGGTGAACCCGCCCCTACAATTTTTTGACAATCGTGCAATATGTTTGACGCTTTCTACAACTGTCCGAAACCTTTTTTAGGCTTATCTTTTTTCTTTTTCTTCTTCTGCTGGGCACCCATATAGCCACGGGAACCGGGCTGCATTCCGGGGCCGCCCATTCCTGGCATTCCGGGCATTCCGGGTAATCCTCCCATTCCTGTAAAGTTGCCTTGACTCATTTGCTGCATCATAGTACGCATTTTCTGAAAATCGCTAACCAGTTTAGTTACGTCGTTTTCAGCGTAGCCTGCGCCTTTGCCGATGCGGCGGCGGCGGGATGGAGAACTTGCTAAAAGTTCGGGATTGCGGCGTTCTTCAACTGTCATCGAATTAATCATGGCTTCGGTGCGTTTTAGCTGCACTTCTCCCTGCCGCATTTGTTCGTCTGAAAGTTTGTTCATCCCCGGAATCATTTTCATGATGCCGCCGAGGGAACCCATATTTTTTAACAGTCTGGTTTGTTTGAGAAAGTCGGTAAAGTCAAACTTTGCCGTGAGCATTTTCTCTTGCATTTTTTCGGCATCGGCGATGTCGAATTCTTCTTGCGCTTTTTCTACTAGCGTCAAGACATCGCCCATGCCGAGTATTCTCGATGCCATGCGATCGGGATAAAATGGTTGCAATGCTTCCACTTTTTCGCCGACGCCGACAAATTTAATCGGCGCGCCGGATATTTGCCGCACGGATAAGGCTGCACCGCCGCGGCTGTCACCGTCTAATTTGGTTAAGATTGCGCCGGTAATGCCGATTTGTTCGTGAAAGGTGCGGGTTAAATTGGCTGCTTCTTGGCCGGTCATGGCATCAACAACTAACAGCGTTTCGTGGGGTTGTACTGTTTGTTTGATGCGGCCCAATTCTGCCATCATGTCTTGGTCGATTTGCAGGCGGCCTGCTGTATCGACGATGATGGTATCGATGCCAATTTGTTTGCCGTGTTCGATGCCTTGGCGGGCTATTTCTACGGGGTCAATGTCTTTGCCTAATTCAAATACTGGTACGTCGATTTGTTTGCCGAGTGTCAGCAATTGGTCGATCGCGGCTGGTCGATAAATGTCGGTTGCGACTAGCAGTGCGGTACGATTTTGTTTGCGGAGGTGCAGCGCTAGTTTGGCGGTAGCTGTGGTTTTCCCGGTTCCTTGCAAACCTGCCATCAGGATCACTGTGGGCCCGGAGTCTGCGGTGGCGAGAGGTACGTTGGTTTCCCCCATGACGCGCACGAGTTCGTCGTGGACGATTTTAATGAATTGTTGATCGGGACGGACGCCTGAAACGACTTCTGCGCCTTGTGCTTTTGCCGCTACCTCTGAGATGAAGTTTTTGACGACTTGGAGGTTGACATCGGCTTCCAGGAGGGCGCGGCGGACTTCTTTGAGGGCGTCTTGAATGTTGGACTCGGAGATTTTATTCTGTCCGCGCAGTTTTTTCCAGGTGGATTCGAGTCGATCGGCAAGGGCTTCAAACATAGGGCATTGTTGGCTAGTCAGTCTTTTTAATTTTAAAGCTAAATGGGGCTGTTTGGATGCAAGTTTTGGGAAAAGTTGGATGTTTTTATTTTTTAACCGCTGATGAACACGGATTAACGCGCTATGAGTTGGGATCTTTTGTTATATACTTACTGTCTATTAGTGATAATAATGCCTGCAATGATTAACAACGTACTAAAGAGATGAACTAAGGCGATCGGTTCATTGAGAATAAGCCACGCAGCAAGACCGCTAAAGACTGGAATCATGTAGTAAATTAAAGCTGTGCGGGAAGGGCCAATTAGGGCGATCGCCTGATTCCATGCGAGATAGGCCACTACTGAAGAAAGCACTCCAACGTAGAGCAATGCCCTCACGATGGCTGGATTAAAGACAACAGGATGATAAATCCAACATTCAAGGGCATATAAGGGTACTAAGAATAATAGCCCTAAACTAAAAGTACATAAGCTAAAGGTTGTGATGTGCATGGCCGATGGCTTGCGTTTGACTAACATGGTGTAGCCAGCGAAGATTATGGCAGCCAATAGCATATAAATATCGCCAATGGCGAAAGAAATATTGAGTAATTTTTCTAAAGAACCTCCTGCGAGCAAAAGTATAACGCCGCTGACTGTGATCGCAATTCCCGCGAACCGCGTCAGAAATATAATTTCTCCATAAAAAATTCTAGACATTAGTACGATAAAAATAGGGGAAGAAGCAGCGATTAATGACAAGTTTGTGGCCTGTGTTGTGTGACCTGCAATATAGATTAATGTGTTAAAAGCAGTCACGCCTAAAAACCCCGATACAGCCAAGTATGGCAGATGTTTTTGTACCAATTTCCAGTCTGCGATTGTGGTTTTGATAGCGAATGGTGTCAGAGTTACAACAGCGATCGTCCATCGCCAAAAGGCTAGTCCTACGGGTAGAATATCTTGATTAAAAGCTCTGGCAACAATGAAGTTACCCGCCCATATTAAAGTAGCAACTACTGCTAAAAAATAACCCATTAGTATGAGATATTTAGGCTGTGATTTACCTAACTTCTCGCTACTTTTATAATTTTTATTATTCTTCATTATCATTTATGATATCGTTTGGAACTCGCTCGGTATTCGATCGACCTCCAGTATACCTAGCTCATCTGCCAGTGTTAAAACTTCGGCAATATCCATTTTAAGAATTCTGCAAAGTACGGTTGCCTATAGATAGATTGCCCGCTATCTGTAGGGACACGGCAGTACCGTGTCCTACGCAAAACTGCCGTGTCTCGTACCCGGAACTAACTCTATAGCCCGTCTAATTCCCTACAAATAACTAAGCCAAAAACTGGAATTGAGAACCGTTAACTGCCAAAGCAAACGGACTTGCTTGTTCAAATGCACCGATAAGTTCAAAGTTGTCCGTGTTTAAAACTATCCCCACAACTTGTCCGGTAATTATGTTTTCAATTACCATGTCGTTGATAATTCCGTCGTTATCGTAAGCAATCAAATTGTCGTCTTCAAAGAAAAGGTCTAACTCTGTTAAACCCTCCGTCAAACCGATACGATCGCCCTCGTCAAAGTTAAAATCGGTAACGACATCTGCTCCATTTATACCAAATGCTTCATCGTTGCTTCTGAGGACGAATATGTCACCACCGAGGCCTCCCGTAAGCACGTCAACTCCCCGATCGCCCACCAAGAAATCGTCGCCCTCATTGCCGTCTAAATCGTCGTCTCCTTGCCCTCCCCGCAGGATATCGTTCCCGAACCCTCCGAAGATAAGGTCATTTCCGGCGTCGCCCCTAACTACGTCGTTGCCATCATTTCCATCCAGGAGATCGTCTTCTTTACCGCCGTAAATTATGTCATTTCCGCCGCCACCACCGATAATATCATTGCCGTTATTTCCTAACAGCCGTTCGTTGGAATCCGACGAACCTCCTATAGTATCGTTGCCGTCGAGTCCCCAAACTCCCCAGGGAAAAGACGACAAATTTCCATTCCCTACGTTAATCTCATCGGGTGTAGCGAATGCCAAAAGACGTGGGCCGCCGCCAGCAAATACAGGAAATCCCGTCACATCGCCAATGAGATTGTTAACCGTTAAAGCCATAACTATGTCCTTTCAAAAATCCTGTTAGCTATATTATATATGTTAATTCTTGCATTGCCAAATAGCAAGTTATATTGGAATTTTGGTCGCAAATATCCTGGCTAAGTTAGTGACAAGCAACCTGCTTGCCAATTATTAATTACCAATTACCAATTACCAATTACCAGGGCTGTGATTCATTCAACCCAAACTTGCTATATATCTCGCCTCAGAGTCAAATAGCATTAGTTGCTGACACTATCCGCTACTGTTTACCGCTTATAATGGGTGTTACCCTCCAGGCGGTAAACACGTTAATATCACCTATAACGTCGAGACTGAGAGGTTGTTTGTGAATAAAAGTAAAAGTCCCTGGGCCCATCGTCCGAGAAAAAACCCAGTTTCCGATACCCATACACAAACTTTACAAACAGGATATAAGCTCTTTACAAAGCCATAATCGCCGATCGCTGACATTTTTTGGCAAAATCCACTGCTTTCAGGTGTTTTACTCATGTCTACTCCTAAATCGTCTTCCCATCAAAACAACAACTCCGTAAAATCACTGCCAGCGACAGATATCGTCCCAACAAAGCAAGACAGTAAGAATCTGCCCAGCGAACCAAGTATAGAACAGCTACTGGAAGCTTTGGCGGGCCAAGTACCCAGTCAATCTTCTGAAATTGAACCCTTGAAAACGTGGAAACAAGATTTACAGCGATTGTTTCAATTTCTCGGCGATCGCCGCGTTTTAATCGCAGTAATGCAACCGGGAACTTTTGCCCTGCGGTACGCTAACGCAGCATTTTGCCGCTTGGCCGGTTGGGAGGAAACGTCCTTGGCAACTCAATCTATCAACGGTTTGTTTGCAGAAACCGACATCACTCTGCTGGAACTGTTCGAGGATTGGGGCGGCAAAACAGCAGAACAATTGTACCGCCGCCATCTTTTGCACTGGGTATTTAAGCAATATTATCAAATTGACATCGACGGTTTGCGGGTGCTAGAAGAACCTGTCACTGCGAGTGTAAAAAACCCCAAACACCGAGAACCCAGATTTATAGAATTTTGGCTGGGTTCGGAACAGTTAAAAACTACTCGAATCGACTCAAAAATAGATGAATTCGCGGATATTTCTTTAAGATTAATGCCTGTTGCGGAACGGGAAGCTTGGCTGATGCAGCCGAATCAACTGGAAAATTTAGCCGATCGATTGCAGTTGGATAATTACCGCGTAGAAGGCTTGCTGTTGCTAGAAGGTTTTGATGTCACCGTGCAGGAGCAAATTCGCCGACTGACTCAGTTATTGATCGATCAAGATTCGATGCTGCGGCCAGACAAATTTGAGAAAATTGATCGGTGTTTGCGATCGCTTTTTAATGCTGACGGCACTTTGCTGCTGCGGCCCGACGGCGAACAGGTACAGCTATTAGTTGCAAAAGACGGCCAACATTTGCAGCCAATTCTTTATTCAATGAATTCTTTAGAAGCTTCTCACTTTTTGAAGGCCACAGCAGCAAATCAAGTTTGGAACGTGCCAGACTTGCGTAGGGAGTGCGAAACCGAGTGCGATCGAACTTTGCGGAGAATGGGAACTCGATCGATGCTGCTGGTGCCCCTGGTAGTCAAATCCGTCACCCGCGAGGGGTGCGGGCAGCGGATTTTGGGAGTTGTGGGGCTGTTGTGCGATCGGCCAAACCACTTCAACGGCATTGACACTCAACACGCCCAAGAACTCATTCCCGCCTTCATTGCAGCCCTGCGGCAAGCCATCCAAGAACGGTTTACCCACATTCACAACATCCACCCCGCAGTCGAATGGCGGTTCGCCCAAGAAGCAGAAAGGCGAAGTTGGGGACTACCTGCTGAAACAATCGTATTTGCTGATGTTCATCCGCTGTACGGAATTTCGGACATTCGCGGTTCTAGCGACGAAAGAAACCGAGCCATTCAAACTGATTTGCTCGAACAATTCCGCTTAGGTTTAGTCATAGCTGATGCTGTTTGCGAAACACAAATTACCCACCTCGGCGAGCAACTGCGGCTCGACTTGCTCGACTACATCCAGCATTTAAAACAAAAAGTAACAGTCGATATGGAGGTGCGAGCCGCCGAGTATTTAAACGAGCATTTAGAAGTATATTTTGACTATTTTGTGCAGTGCGGGCCCAAGGTTCAGGAAGCTGTTGAAGCTTACCAAGCAGCCTGTGAAAATGAACACAACTGCGTTTACAGCGATCGCAACCGCTACGACCAAATGCTAAATCTAATCAGCACCAAACTCCAAGAAACCTGGACCCGCTGGCAAGAACAAATGCAGCAAATTCTCCCCCACTACTGCGACATCGAATGCACCGACGGCATCGATCACATGATTTATGTAGGAAAATCGATCGACCCCAAATTTAGCGAGTTTCATCTGCACAGTTTGCGGTACGAACAACTGCGAGCAATTTGCGACTGCGGTCGCACAATTTTTCGCTTGCAATCCGAGTCTCAAATCAACATGGAACTCGCACATTTAGTATTAGTGCAGAATACAACGATCGACATTTTTCACAACGAAAATACCGAAAAAATGTTTGATGTCAAAGGCACTCGCGACATCCGCTATGAACTTGTCAAAAAGCGGATCGAAAAAGCCGTTGACAAAGACGCACAAGAGCGAATTACGCAGTCAGGGATGTTGACTGTCGTTTATTCCACGGAGGAAGAGTGGGAAGAATATCAGCAATACTTGCGCTACTTGTCTCGCGAAGGTTGGGTAGAGCCAAAAGTTCAGACTGGCATGGTAGAATCACAACAAGGAGTCAGCGGTTTAAAATTCGCCCGCGTGCGTATTTTGCCTGAACCGGAATCTATTTCTACTATCTGTGAAGTTACGGTAGTCAGCGATTGATAACCCGTTCAATTGCCTGTTTTAGGCCCAGTGCGATCGCTCCCATCTCCGGCTGTTTTAGGCCCAGTGCGATCGCTCCCATGCCTCTGAAAAACTGTGGAGCGAAAGCATTCGGGACTCACACAAGACCAATATTACATTTAAAATGTTGGTTGACACCAACGATCAAGCGCACATTTTCACTTAGTGTATATTCCGTGTGATTGGGAATCGCCCAATACACGATCGGAATCACACAAAATCTAGATTAAGTAGTGTTAATCTAATCCTAATTAGCTCCTGTAATTTATAACTTAAGTGATGTTAACCTTATCAGAATACCAAATAACTTCTACTCTGCACGAAGGCGTGGAAACAACAATCTATCGCGGACAAACATCGACAGACGCGCCCCCAGTAATTCTGAAAGTCCTCAAAGCTGAATATCCCACCCTCGAAGCCATTACAAGGCTCAAACACGAATATCAAATCCGCCAAAACTTAGACAGCCAACAAATCGTCAAAGCAATCAGTCTCGAAACATTTGACCACCGATTAGGAATCGTTTTAGAAGACTTTGGCGGCGAATCCCTCGCCAAACTGCTGGAAAGAGAAACCTTGAGCCTGCAAGCAAATTTAAACATCGCCATCCAAATAGTCAAAGCCTTACAATACCTGCATTTTCAGCACATTATTCACAAAGACATTAAACCCAGCAACATCATAATTAACTCGGAAACAAAACAAGTAAAACTCACAGACTTCGGCATTGCTACAAAACTCAACAAAGAAAACCCACAATTTAACAATCCCAACTCAGTCGAAGGCACATTAGCCTATATGTCACCCGAACAAACCGGGAGAATGAACCGCACCCTCGACTACCGCACAGACTTTTATTCCTTTGGTATCACATTATATGAAATGCTGACAGGCAAATTGCCTTTCCCCAGCAAAGACCCCTTAGAAATAGTTTATAGCCACATCGCAGTTCAAGCAATATATCCCCATCAAATCAACTCAGAAATACCTGTCGCCATCTCAGAGATAGTGATGAAATTGATGGCAAAAAATGCCGAAGATAGATATCAAAGTGCGGCCGGATTGTTAGCAGACTTAGAAATTTCTTTGCATCAGTTAGAAACTACCGGACAAATTGCCGACTTCATCCCCGGACGCTTAGATATTCTCAGCCAATTGTTAATCCCCCAAAAATTGTATGGTAGAGAACAACAAGTCAACGAACTATTAGCAGCATTTGAACGTGTAGGGGCGGGTTCACCCAAATCTTTGCAACCCAACCTAAATACAGAAAAACCCGCCCGCCCCAATGCAGAAACCCTTTCAGTCGCATCTTTTCCACCAAACCAAAACACAGAAAAATTCGCCCATTGCCAAAGCGAACTAATGCTAGTATCAGGCTACTCAGGCATCGGTAAATCAGCCGTAGTCAACGAAGTTAGCAAACCCATTACCCGGTCAAAAGGTTACTTCATCAGCGGCAAATTTGACCAACTAAAACGCAACATTCCTTATGCCTCATTAATCCAAGCATTTAACTCCTTGCTGCGACAATTGCTAACAGAAAGTGTACTTTCATTAGAAATATGGCGCACTAAAATTTTAACAGCAGTGGGAACAGACGGCCAAGTAATTGCCGACGTAATTCCAAAAGTTGAATTTATCATCGGCAAACAGCCAGAAGTCCCAGAACTCGCCCCTGTAGAATCCCAAAATCGCTTCAATCGGGTATTCAAAGAATTTATTCGCGTTTTCGCCCAAAAAGAACACCCCCTAGTTATCTTTTTAGACGATTTGCAGTGGGCAGATTCAGCAACATTAAAGTTAATGCAAATACTGATAACTGACCCTGACCAAGAATATTTGTTGCTAATCGGTGCCTATCGAGACAATGAAGTTAGTCCGACCCACCCCTTAATTCAGACTGTAGAAGAAATTGAAAAAACTGGTACAATAGTCAACAATATCGTGTTGCAACCGCTGGATTTAGCAAATGTGACGGAATTAGTCACTGAAACACTTAACAGTAGCACAGAAAAAGTAAGCAGCCTAGCAGACTTAATCTGGAATAAAACGGGCGGGAATCCTTTTTTCTTGACGCAATTACTCCAAGCACTTTATCAAGACTCTCTTTTAAGATTTGACTTTAATCCCATTCCAAATGAGGGAATTCAAAGTGGCTGGTATTGGAGTATAGATGAAATCCAAGCCATTGGAATCACCGATAAAAGTGTGGTGGAACTGGTAGCTTCTCGCATTGAAAAGCTGCCCGCACCCACGCAAGAAGTCTTGAAGCTAGCAGCTTGCGTGGGAGATAAATTTGCTCTAGATGTGCTGTCACTTGTTAGCGAAAAGTCAGCTAATACTACAGCAACTGAACTTTATTCAGCTTTGCAATCAGGGTTGATTCTGCCATTGAGCGATGCTTATCGCATTCCTTTAGTTTTCGATCGAGCCGAATCAATCAATCTCAAGTTAGACACTTCGCGGATTAGTTACAGATTTTTGCACGATCGCGTTCAGCAAGCCGCCTATTCGCTAATTCCCGCAGACCAAAAGCAATCTACCCATTTAAAAATCGGTCAATTACTGTTAAACAATACTCCAGCAGACAAGCTAGAAGAAAACATCTTTGATATCGTCAATCAATTGAATGTCGGAATTGACACGATTAGCCAACAGTCAGAAAAAACTCAGTTGGCACAATTAAATTTAACGGCTGGACGCAAGGCAAAAGCCGCGAGTGCTTATGAAGCTGCTGTTAGGTATTTGCGGGTGGCTATGGAATTATTGCCAGCGGATTGTTGGCAAAGTCAGTATGAATTAACATTAGCAATTTACGAGTCAACAGCAGAAGCTGAATACTTAAACATCAACTATGAAAATTCAAAAAAACTGGTCGATATCGTACTGCAAAACGCTAATAATTTACTGGAAAAAATGAATGTTTATGAACTTCAAATTCAGTCTTACAATGCTCAAATTAGACTTGTAGAAGCACTAAATACAGGACTGGAAGTGCTGAAACTGTTAGGCATTTCTTTTCCTCAAAACCCCAACGCGCTAAATATTGTGGCGGGACTGATGAAGACAAAACTGAGCTTGGGATTGAAACGAATTGAGGATTTAGCTAACTTGCCAGAAATGACAGATCCCAATCAACAAGCAGCCATGCGGATTTTATCAGGGATTATCAGCACTGCTGTTCAGGGAAAACCCCGCCTGGTACCACTGCTGGCATTTAGGATGGTCAAGCTGTGCATTAAATATGGCAATTCACCTTATGCAAGTATTGCCTACCTTTATTATGGCGTAGTTATGTGCCGGCTAGGGGACATTAGTTTGGCATACCAATGCGGTCAACTGGCCATTAGGATGTTAGACAAATCTCCATCCCGTTCAATGAAAAGTAGAGTTTATACACTCTTGGGTTGTTTTATTCTACACTGGAAAACCGAACTTTACTCAGGATTAAGCGTTCTCAAGGAAGGTTTTCAAACTGGGATGGAAACTGGAGAATTGGAATATGCGAGTTATTGTATAGGTCAATATTGCTTCAAAAAAATGTCGATAGGAGAGCCTCTAGATTTGGTGGAGCAGGAGACTGGTAAATATATGAAACTAATGCAGCAATCTCAACTAGAAATGGCTGTACAGTATCTAAGTATAGGCAGCCAGACAACCCTCAATTTGCGCGGTCAAGCTGTCGAACCCTGCCATTTAGTTGGTGAGAGCTTTAATGAAGTCAAAACGCTCCCCGTTTTAATAGAATCTAAAAACTTTTTTTTAGTGAGTTTGGTTTATCATGCCAAAACTCAGCTTGATTTTGTCTTCAGGAACTACGCGGAAGCCTTAGAGAATTCAAGGTTATTTGAGAAATATGAAGAAGCCGTAGCCGGATTTTATGTAGTTTCCCTGAATAATTTTTACTCTTCTATAAGTCTTCTCGCTTTGTATCCCCAAGCTGAGAAAGGGGAACAAAAGCAATATCTGAAAAAAGTGCTGCGAAACCAAAAGAAGATGAAAAAATGGGCAGTTGATGCTCCGATGAATTATCAACACAAATACGACTTGGTAGCAGCGGAAACAGCGCGAGTGTTGGGGCAAAATACCGAAGCAATGGAATTGTACGATCGCGCAATTGATGGAGCTGCCAAAAACGGTTACATTCAAGAGGAAGCATTAGCCTATGAATTAGCCGGAGAATTTTATCAAGCTTTGGGTAAAGAGATAGTTTCTCAAGCATATCTGACTAAAGCCTATTATGGATATATCCATTGGGGAGCCACAGCTAAAGTTAAGCACTTGGAATCAACACATCCTTTCTTAGCAGCACAGACGCGCACAATTCAAACCTCAACCCTCGATGTCACCCGCACGGCTACGGGAAATACTACCAGTAGTAGTTTAGGCGATTTCTTAGACTTAGCTACTTTTATTAAGTCGGCGCAAGCCATTAACGGTGAAATTGTTCTCGAAAAATTGTTGACCAAATTAATCAAAATTATTTTAGAAAATGCGGCAGCTCAAAAAGTAGTGCTGCTGCTGCTGAAAAACGATATCCTCTGCATAGAAGCTACTGGAACTCATGCGGAGGATACAGTCACACTTTTACCGTCTATTCCCGTAGAAAATCGTCAAGATGTACCCCTTTCTGTGATTAATTACGTACACCGCAGTCAAAAGCATCTGGTTTTAGACAATGCGACTATCGCCGAACCTTTTAAGGTAGATACCTACATTCAAAAATATCAACCAAAATCAATTCTCTGTTTGCCGATTATTTATCAATATCAGCGGCGCGGAATAATTTATTTAGAAAATGCTTTGACAGTAGGAGCTTTTACAGCAGAGAGAGTAGAAGTATTCAAAGTGTTAATTTCTCAAGTTGCTATTGCTGTAGAAAATGCTGGGTTGTACTCGCGGGAGAAAGAAAAATCTCAACAGTTAGAAAAATCTTTCAATGAATTGCAACAGGCGCAACTGCAACTCATTCAAAGCGAAAAAATGTCGGCTCTCGGTAACTTGATTGCAGGGGTTGCTCACGAAATTAACAATCCGCTGGGTTTTATTGCGGGGAATATTGATGCTGCTGCTGAAGCAAGCTTAGATTTGATCGATCACTTGCAACTTTACCAAGAAAAATTTCCTAATCCGGGAGATGAGTTAGAAGATAAAGCATCGGAGATTGATTTAGAATATTTGATGGAAGATTTGCCAAAAATGCTTTTATCTATGAAATCCGGTACAGAGCGCATTCGCAATATTAGCACGTCTTTGCGGACTTTTTCCCGCGCTGACAGTGCGAATAAAGTGTCAGCAAATATTCATGAGGGCATCGACAGCACTTTGATGATTTTACAGTATCGCCTAAAAGCTAAAGATACTCGCCCCGCGATTAAAATTATCAAAGAATACGGAGATATCCCGCCAGTTAAATGTTATTTTGGGCAACTGAATCAGGTATTTATGAATTTGCTGGCAAATGCGATCGAGTGTTTTGACGAATCCAATCAGGGCCGCACTTACGCTGAAATTAAAGCTTTACCGAATACGATCGCCATTATCACTCAAGTCTCCGAGGATAGCAACAGCGTGGTGATTACCATCAAAGATAACGGTCAAGGAATGTCATCTGAGGTCAAGTCGAAAATATTTGACCATTTATTTACTACCAAAGGAGTAGGAAAAGGTACTGGTTTGGGGTTGTCTATCAGCAGGCAAATTGTGGAAGAAACCCACGGCGGTAAACTAACTTGCGAATCGGTGCTGGGAGAAGGTTCGGAATTTGCGATCGCCCTTCCCGTGAATTAAGATTATGGAACTATGGGGTGTTTTAAAACCCGGAGATCCCCCCTAACCCCCCTTCATAAGTGGGGGACAAGAGTATGCTCAAAGTCAACCCCTACTCCCCTTTTTAAGGGGGATTTAGGGGGAGCGAGACTCGGATAAAAACACCACAACACATATATGAAAATTTGTCAATGCCTAATTATTTCTGAAAAAGTCTGCTGTTCACAGTCTACATTCGACAGTATGCAGTTACATTATTAGCTAAATGTAATAACTATATTTGATAGGAGTTTTTCGAGTGAACGCTGCCGAACAAGCCAAAAATATAGAAGTTGCCAGCAAAATTGCTGCGGTTGTTAATTTATTCAAGTCCGAATTCCCGGATGCAAAAGTCGATTTGAAACCTTGGATGAATGACCAGGATACCAGAGAACTTGTAGATCCAGATTCGATCGACATTGGCTTCCATTTTCCCGGTAGAAGTCGCTTGCTACAAAGCCGCAGTATTTTGATTCAAATCCGATTTTACCAAGATCCGGTGGAAGGATATCGGCGGGCGATCGGAGTTGAGGCCGCCGGTTACGATCATAGCGGTCAGCAGTGGCACTTTTCTACTGTGGAAAATTGGAATTTTCTCGGCCTAACGGAACCTGCAGTGGAGTCGGCGCAAAAACTCAAAGACTTTTGCCAGCAGATATTCGATTTGTTTAATCAGTCATTCAGCGATTGAAATCGCTTCTTGTCGAACGAAGTCCACTCCAAGCGGACTAAGAAATAAGCTGGATTTGGTATTAGTCCTGATTATCGCAATTGTCGATCGACTTACAGCCAACTGGATAAACAGATTTGTAAGTAGTCGATCGCTTGCCAAACAAAGTATAGCGGTTATCGCGGACTTGTTCGTAAACGCGATCGCCCATCCACTTCATCCCCGGCATTGCCCGGTAAGCAGCCACAAACACCTCGCCAGCAGGAAGTATCCGCCCGATTTCCTCCGCCGCATCGCTGCCCTGCCAGCGCCGTTCCGGGGTGTTATCATCTATCAAAATCATCCCCATTTCGCAGTCTTCAGACGTAATCCCAAAGCGATTTAATTGCTCTAAATCTTGCATGGAAATATACTCAAAATTCTGGCCTTTATCTAAATTTTCTAGTAACTGCACCAAGGTAACGCAGAGATTGCAATTGCCGTCGTAAATTACGTTATATTTCATTAGTTGACTGTTGACTGTTGACTGTTGACTGTTGGCTGTTGACTACTGACTACTGACTACTGACTATTCCCCACAGGAATCTCGATCGCAAATTCCGTGCCTTGACCCGGTGCGGAATGGCATTTAAGCTGCCCGCCGTGTTTTTCCACCACAATTTGATAGCTAATCGACAGCCCCAAACCAGTACCTTTACCAGGTTCTTTCGTAGTAAAAAACGGATCGAATAACCTTTCGTGAACATCTATCGGAATCCCCGGCCCGTTGTCAGCAATCCGAATCACAATATGAGAAGGATGCCGAATCGAATCATCAGAAACAGTAGAATCTGCTTGCATCAAAGCATCCTGTTCATATTTTACATCCGTACAAATCCGCAGCGTCGGGGAAGGACAATAAGGAATAGGCGCCTGTTCCCCCTCCGCCCACTGTCCAGTCTCCATCGCCTCTTCCAAAGCATCAATTGCATTGCCAATAATATTCATAAAAACCTGATTCAACTGTCCTGCATAACACTGTACGCGGGGCAAATTGCCGAACTCTTTAAGCAGCACAATTTTTGGATGTCCTGCCGTTTCTTTCAACCTGTGTTGCAAAATCAACAAAGTGCTTTCAATCCCTTCGTGAATATCCACCTGCTTTTGTTCGGCTTCATCTAATCGGGAAAAGTTCTTCAGTGACAGCACAATTTGGCGAATTCGCTCTGCTCCCATTTTCATCGAATTTAAGAGGTTCGGCAAATCTTTGAGCAGAAAATTCAAATCGATATCATCTATCTCTTGTTGAATAATCGGTGTTGGGTGCGGGTATTCTTGCTGGTAAAGTTGCAGCATTTTTAGCAAGTCTTTAAAGTAATCGTCAGCGTGCATGACGTTGCCGTAAATAAAGCTAACGGGATTGTTGATTTCGTGAGCAACTCCAGCGACTAATTGCCCCAAACTTACCATTTTTTCATTTTGAACCATCATGCTTTGAGTTTTATGCACGTCCCGCAGGGCTTTTGCCAATTCTTGATTTTTAGTCCTCAATTGACTTTCGGAAAGCTGCACCGCTTCTTCGGCGTGTTTGCGATTGGTAATATCTTTGCGAATTGCTACATATTGATGGGGTTCTCCGCTGGTATTTAAGCAAGGTACAATCGTAGTATCCAACCAGAATAATGTGCCGTCTTTAGCTTGATTTTTCATTTCTCCCCGCCAAACCTTTCCCTGGCGGATGGTTGACCAAAGCTGCTTGAAAAAATCTGCTGGGTGATAGCCAGAATTGACAAGTCTGTGGGTTTTGCCGATCAGTTCTTCTCGGGAATATTTAAATTGTTCGCAAAATTGATCGTTGACATAGGTAATGGCTCCGAATTCGTCGGTATTCGAGACAATTGCCGATTGATCCAAAGCAAATTTTTCAAATTCCAACTCTTTGAGAGTTTGGCGCAATTCTGCTTCTGCTTGTTTGCGATCGCTAATATCAGTAATCATCCGCAAAACCCCGGAAAATTGGCCCTCACCGTCGAACATTGGCGTCGCCGACACGATCGCCCACAAGTGAGATCCGTCTTTGCGAGTAAACTTAAAATCGTGGCGTTCACGAAGGCCTTGCCGCCTGCGCTGGACATAACTTTCAGCTATTTCCCTAGACTCGCAGTCGATAAACTCAAATAGCGATCGCCCCAGCATTTCCTCCACAGTATAACCCAGCATTTCGGCCATCCGAGAGTTAGCAAAAGTCGTGATGCTTTCGCTGTCAAACATCCAAACACCCTCCGAAGCCGTCTCGACAATGCAGCGGTAATAATTCTCCCTCTCCCTGAGTGTTTCCTCTGCTTGCTTGCGATCCGTAATATCAGTTTGCACCGCAATAAAACCTTCGAGTTCCCCATTTTCTTGATAAATGGGGGCGATCGAAAGCGCCACCCAATAACCCTTTCCATCCTTTTTGTAATTGTAAATTTCCTGATTAAACGGCACGCCTGCAGCCAAAGCCGATCGTAGTTGAGCAATAGTTAGCGGGTCTGTTTCAGGGCCTTGCAGTACATCACCCGGTTTTTTTCCCTGCATTTCTGCCAGCACATAACCACTAATCCGAGTAAATCCTTCATTCACCCATTCAATGCAGCCTTGAGCATCAGTAATAATCACACCATTTTGCGTTTTTTGAGCCACAATAGCCAACCGCGACAATTCGGTTTCATTTTTTTTGCTTTCCGTAATATCTTCAGCAATACCCAGAATGTACTTAGGCGCGCCCGAATCGTCAAACAAAGGAACTTTTTTCGTGTGCAAAATCCGCTTTCCCCGGTGCGGAAGTTCGATAGTTTGTTCGGGCAAATCGACGCCTTTTCTCGTTGCCAGCACTTCTAAATCTTGTGCTTGCAAGTAATTGGCATGATCTGACTCCAACAAGTCAGCAGCATTGTTGAAAATCACTTCATCCCTGGAATAGCCAAACAATTCTTCGCTAGCAGTATTCCAATAAATAAATTTTTGCTCAACAGCATCTTTAATAAAGACGCTAATCGGCAGATTTTGCAGTACCGCATTCAGAAAATCTTGAGTGTTTCGCAAGTTTTCCTCAGCTCGCTTTCGTTCCGTAATATCCAAAATTACTCCGTCGAGATAGACAACCCGACACAGAGAATTTGCGATCGGCGAAACCGGCGAAACCGGCGAAACCACAGCTGACAACAAGCCCTCAATTTGCCCTTGTCCCTCTTGTTTTCCTCTAGCCTCTTCCGCCTCGCAGCAAACAGCTTTGCCTTTTTCGTAAACCCAGCTAATTTCGCCATCAGCCCGGACAATCCGGTATTCAAGGATGTACGAAGTTCTGGTTGCTACACTTTTTTTGACAGTAGCATCCACATTTTTGCGGTCTTGAGGATGGATAATGCTGGAAAAAGAACGGACGCAATCGTTGATAAAATCAGAAGAGGGATAGCCTGATATTTCTTGAACAGCCTCGCTCAAAAACGCCATTGTCCGTGTTAATTCCTCGTCGTCCGTATACTCGCAGGTACAGCGGTAGACAGCACCGGGAATATTAGCTACTAAATTTTTATATCGTTCTTCGCTTTTTAACAAAGATGAGCCGTCTTCGTTATTGTGATCGCCGTTTTTAAATGTCGAAGAATTGGAAGAAATTTGCATGGTTTTTTTTCACTTGTGAGTGCGGGGGCAAGTGTTAGCGTAGATGACCCTATAAAAAGTGAATTTAATGTGCGAAATAATTCGTTATAAACTAATATAGTACAAAATTAGTTCTGCGAACATTCAGAAAATTTGAGGGCGGGTAATAGGTAAAGCTAATCAAGGCTATAGCAATTCTAAATGAGTCGTAAAATTTTTACCCCACCCCAACCCTCCCCGAACCCGCGGGGAGGGAGTAAGAAATTCACAAATGATGCCAGGATTGCTATAGAAATTAGAAAACAGTTCGGAAACGCATTATCTAACGAATTTAATGGATTTAACGGATTTAACGGATGGATGTTGAGGTTCGAGGGAAACAGAGAAGATTTTCCCACCCCACTCTCCCACTCCCACTCCCCCACTCTCCCCCTTCCCCACTCCCTCACTCTCGTTAGAATAAGATAAGTTTCCTTGCTACCGTGAGCCCCTCAAACAAAACACCATGACTCAACAACAACCCCGGATTTGCATTCTCGGCGGAGGCTTCGGCGGACTCTACACAGCCCTGCGCTTGAGTCAGTTACCCTTCTCCAAAACCGAAAAACCCGAAATAGTTCTCGTTGACCGTCGCGATCGATTTTTGTTCGTTCCCCTGCTGTACGAACTCCTGACCGGCGAACTCCAAACCTGGGAAATTGCCCCGCCGTTTGCCGAACTCTTGGAAAACACAGGCGTGCGCTTTTGTCAAGGTACTGTCTCCGGCATCGATGTGGAGGAAAAGCGAGTGCAGTTGCACGACGGGCCAGAAATTCCGTGCGATCGCCTGGTTTTAGCTTTAGGTGGCGAAACCCCCCTAGATATGGTTAAGGGTGCGGTTGAATATGCTTACTCGTTTCGCACTCTCGACGACGCCTACCGCTTAGAAGAAAGACTGCGGTTTTTAGAAGGCAGCAACACCGACAAAATTCGGGTGGCGATCGTCGGCGCCGGTTATTCAGGAGTAGAATTAGCTTGTAAATTAGCCGATCGACTCGGAGAAAAAGGTCGCGTGCGGTTAGTTGAGCAAAGCGACATGATTCTGCGGACATCACCGGAGTTTAACCGTGAAGCCGCCACCCAAGCTTTAGAAAAACGGAAAGTGTGGATCGACTTAGAAACAGAAGTAGAGGCGATCGAAGCGGACACAATATCCTTACTTTACAAAGGACAATTAGATGTTCTCCCCGTAGACATAGTGCTGTGGACAGTAGGAACTCAAGTTAGTCAAGCAGTGCGATCGCTACCCCTCAAACAAAACCGCCGCGGTCAATTAACAGTCAATCCGACAATGCAAGTTATCGACCATCCAGACATATTTGCCTTGGGAGACTTAGCTGAATGTCACGATGCAACTGGTCAAAAAGTCCCCGGAACAGCCCAAACAGCATTCCAGCAAGCTGACTACACCGCCTGGAACATTTGGGCCTCCCTCACCGACCGTCCATTACTTCCTTTCCGCTATCAGCCGCTAGGAGAAATGATGACATTAGGAATTGACAACGCCACCATGGCAGGTTTAGGAATTAAACTCGACGGACAACTAGCCCACATTGCTCGCCGCTTAGCTTATCTCTATCGGATGCCAACATTTGATCATCAACTAAAAGTTGGTTTTAATTGGATTAGTAAACCGATTCAGGATTTGCTTAAAAGTTAGTTGATTGTAGACTGTTAACTGTTGACAGTTGACGGTTTATTATTGATTGTAGGACTTATGAGGGCGGTTCCGAAACCGGGTTTTTCACGAAAATACTTCACTACTACGGGCATATTTGGTAAAAACCTGGTTTTTTCTGTCGGAGTGTAGATTCAGAGAATATTAGGCACGAGAAAAAATGCAAAATTCCACATTTCAACAGCAAAAAACAGAACTTCCACCATTGATAGAGCGGGAAATTCTGTTCGGAAACCCCGAAAAAACTAGCCCCAAACTTTCACCCGACGGCAAGTATATTGCCTACATTGCACCAGATGAACACAACGTCTTGCAAGTGCAATTGCGTACCGTCGATCAAGCAGACGATCGCCAACTGACAGCAGATAAAAAACGCGGCATCCGCATCTTTTTCTGGACTTACAGCGGCGAAGAACTCATTTATCAGCAAGATATTGATGGTGATGAAAACTGGCATTTATATTTAGTCAATATCCAGTCAAATCTGGTTCGCGACTTGACACCATTTCAAGGCGTTCGAGCTCATCCGATCGCCCTTGACCGCAACTTCCCTAATGAAATTTTAGTGGAAATGAACATCAGCGATCGCCGCAAACACGATGTTTACCGCATCAACCTCCAAAACGGTGCCGTTGAACTCGACACCGACAACCCAGGTAACATCATGGGTTGGACTTGGATTGCTGACGCCCAATTTCAAGTGCGGGCTGCCACAGCCACCCATGCCGACGGCAGTACAGAATTGCTATTTCGAGAAACTGCGGATAAGTCTTGGGAAAGCTTGCGACGCTGGGGCCCCGACGACGAAGGCGGTGCCGTCATGTTCTCAGAAAACGGCAAAATTCTTTACATCATCGGCAATCACGATGCTAACGCCAAACGTTCGATCGCACTCGACTTGGAAACCAAACAAGAAACTGATATCGCCTCTGATCCAGAATACGATGTCGGCGATATTTTGATACACCCGACCAAGCGAGAGATTCAAGCAGTTTCCTTCTACAAAGACAAGCAAGAGTGGCAAATTTTAGATCAAAGCATAGCAGAGGATTTTGAGGCGATCGGCAAATTCCGCCCCGGCGAATTCTCCATCACTAGCCGCAACCTCGCCGATACCACTTGGCTAGTCGCTTACATGACAGACGACGGCCCAGTTTACTACTATGTGTACGATCGCGCCTCCAAAACCTTCACCTTTCTGTTCAGCAACAAACCCAAACTCGAAGGGCTACCGCTATCATCAATGGAACCCATTTCTTACACCGCAAGAGATGGTTTAACCATTCACGGCTACCTGACAAAACCGATTGGTGTCTCAACACCCGTACCGACAGTCTTGCTAGTTCACGGCGGCCCCTGGGCACGCGATACCTGGGGTTACGATCCACAAGCCCAATGGTTGGCAAACCGAGGTTACGCCGTTTTGCAAATCAATTTTCGCGGTTCCACCGGCTACGGCAAAGCGTTTCTCAATGCCGGCAATCGCGAATGGGCGGCTAAAATGCACGACGACTTGCTAGATGGGGTTAATTGGCTGGTAGAAACAGGAATTTCCCAACCAGATAAAATTGCGATTATGGGCGGTTCTTACGGTGGTTATGCTGCCTTAGCGGGATTGACTTTTAGTCCCGATGTTTTTGCCTGCGCCGTCGATATTGTCGGGCCAAGCAATTTGATTACACTGCTGCAAACTATTCCCCCTTACTGGGAACCGAGAAAAGCAAGTCTGTATCACCGCGTCGGCAATTTGGAAACAGAACCAGAGTTTCTCAAATCGATCTCACCTTTATTTTTTGTCGATCGCATTCAGAAACCTTTACTCATCGCCCAAGGTGCTAACGACCCGCGAGTTAAAGTAGCAGAAAGCGAGCAAGTTGTCAATGCCATGAAACAAGCCGGCAAACCTGTAGAATACGTGCTTTATACAGACGAAGGACACGGATTTGCGCGGCCAGAAAATCGCCTGCACTTTTATGCGATCGCCGAAGAATTCCTAGCCAAATATTTAGGAGGCAGATTTGAACCTGCGGGCAACATTGCCAATCATTCTGGTATGGTGAATCCGCAAACAACAGTTGACAGTTGACAGTTGACAGTTGACAGTTGACAGTTGACAGTTGATAGTTGACAGTTGATAGTTGACAGTTGACTGACTAATAATTAATAACCATTAACCAATGACCAAAGTATTTTTTTTAGATGCCGCTGGCACACTATTTGACGTGCGCGGCAGCGTCGGCGAAGTGTACCAAAAATTAGCCAATAGTTTTGGAGTAACTGTTGACAGTGAACAATTAAATGCAGGATTTTTCCAAAGCTTCGTTGACTCAAATCCGATGGCATTTCCCGGAAGAGAATTAGCCAAAATTCCCCAGCTAGAATTTGAATGGTGGCAAGCAGTTTGCGCGAACGCTTTTCAAAGAGCAGGCGTTTTTAATCAATTTTCAGACTTTCCCAAATTCTTTGTGGAACTATACGCTCATTTTGCCACCGCCGAACCTTGGTTCGTCTATCCCGACGTATTCCCAGCATTAAATAAGTGGCAGCAACAAGGAATTGAATTAGCAGTAGTATCGAATTTCGATTCCCGAATTTATGCAGTATTAAAAGCACTAAACTTAGCGGAATATTTCACATCAGTGACAATTTCTACCGAAGTTGGTGCAGCAAAACCAGACTCTCAAATTTTTACCGCAGCATTGCAAAAGCACAACTGCACTGCCGAGAATGTTTTGCATATTGGCGACAGCTTCAAGGCTGATTATTGTGGTGCTAAAAATGCGGGACTAAACGCAATTTGGTTGAATCGTCAACAGGAAAAAATAGATTCACGAAAGTTGAATTTAACTGATTCTCAAAAAGTAGAAGAGTTTCCTAGTCTGGATTTTATATAAGTCAGGATTTATTCACTCGGACAAAGAAACTTGGTTTTTTACCTAATATGCGGGTTGCAAAGAAGTGTTTTTGTGAAAAGCTCCGGTTTCTGGGCCCCCATGCTAAGTCCTATAAATATGATTTTTATGAGGTCAAGGTTATGATTTTTATGAATTGACTTTGAGAGCTATTTATTGAATAATATGGATAATTTAACCAGAGAGAGCGCAGAGGGCGCAGAGGAAGAGAAGAGAGGGGTGATTTATATATCTAACTTTTAACTGGAAAGAACTTTATGGAACCTCGACTTACTCAAACTCAATTAGCACAGGTGATCGCTGAGATCGACAAGTTATCGCAGCAGCGCGAGTTAGAATTGGCCCCAGATCAGGTAAGAGAAATTTTACGAGAGTTGAATCTTCCTGATGAGCTTTTAGAAGATGCGATCGCCCAAATGCGCCGTCGCGAAGCCCTAGAAAAACAGCAGCGACGCAACCGTTGGATCGCGATCGCCTCGACAGTTGTTGTCATTTCTGCGATCGGTATAGGCGTGCTGTTCGGGCAAAATCAGCAGCAGCAAACTGCTCAAATTGTCGCAGGAGAAGACAGGATTGCACTATCGAAAAAAGGTGGTGACAGCCTCACTCAAGTCAACCGTCAAATCAACCCCCGCATCTACTACCAGGTGACGTTGAAAAATGCTCCGATCGGCAATCAGTTGTCTCTGCAATGCGATTGGATTAATCCTAGCGGTGACATTGTGCATCAGGGCAGGTATCAAACTCGCACGATCGATACTGCGGTTTGGAATACGCACTGCTTTTACGATCTCGGATCTGCTGCAGCCCCAGGCAAATGGGAAGTTCGGATGTCCCTGGATGGGCGCGTGATCAGCAGTGAACCTTTCACGGTGAAATAGATGGGTGCGATCGACAAACCTTCACATTTTATCGGCTATTGGGGACTGGACGATTCCCTACGGGATAGCTTCGCTTCACGCACAAAAACGCTCAGCCGTTTAGTCCCAGATTACTTCATCCGACAGGGCAAATTATCAGAATGGGCGATCGCCTCTGCATCTGTACTCACTGCTGACACAGTGACGTTGAATGCTTGCGGGCGATTTGGGCTAACCGATTTACCGGGAGATGCTTGGGCGGCGGTAGAAGCGAAAAAGCTAAGGCTGGGGCGCGATCCGTTTGGGCGAGTGCCGCTTTACTGGATGCAGTTGGGAGAAACGATTTGGTTTTCGACGCAAATGCAATTGCTGCTACCGCTGATTGCTTCCCCTCAAATTAGCCCGATCGCCCTACACAGTTATGCTTGTTTTTCCTACGTGCCCACGCCGTTAACGCCGATCGAGCAAATTGCATCCGTAGCAGCCGGAAGCGAGATGATTTGGGAAATCGCCGATGTTAACGATCTGCCGAAAGTACGCGCGGCGAAGCTATCCCGTAGGGAATCGCTGCCATCGGCTTGGCAAGAAGCACCCCAACTACTGCGGAGTGAGGATGAGGCGATCGCACAATTGCAAGCGCTGTTGCAACAGGCGATTGATCGACAAGTGGCCGATTTGCCGATCGACGAACCCGTGGGCGTTTTACTCTCCGGTGGCATCGATTCTTCCCTGGTGACGGCGCTGCTAGTGAAAGCAGGCTTGCAAGTGCGCGCCTATGCCCTCGATTTTGGTGTCGAAGCCTATTCCGAACTGCCCTACGCCCAACAGGTGGCGGACTTTTTCCAGATTCCGCTGATCCGAGTGGCGGCGACGGGCGATGCAGTGTTGCGCGCGATCGGGCCAACCGCCAAAGCCCTCGATTTACCCTATGGAGATGGCACAACAGCCCCGCTGTTTTTGCTCAAACAGGCGGCGGCGCAAGACGTGCGGGTGGTGTTCAACGGCGAGAATGGCGATCAGCTATTTGCCGGATGGACAAACAAGCCTTTGATTGCCAACGGAGTTTACAGTGCAGAACATCCTGCCGGAAAAGAAACCTTTGAACAGCAGTATTTGCGGACGTTTCAGCGATTTTATGGTTATGAAAAACAGATTTTTTCGCCAGAAATGCTTGATCGCATCCAGTCTCACGATTTGAGTGTTTACCTGCAAGACGCGATCGATCCCGAAACCTGTCCTTCACTGCTAGCGAGGCTGCGGCGCGCTTCGCTGATGCTCAAAGGTGCCCAAAATATTCAGCCGAGGGCAACCGCATTGGCGTTTGCTTGCGGTTTGTGGGTGCGATCGCCCTTTTGCGACCCCGACCTCACAGCATGGACGTTTCAACTCCCTGGCGAGCTGCTACTGCAAGGTGCGTGCGAAAAATACATCCTCAAAAAAGCCTCCGAACGCTGGCTGCCACCGGAAATTATCTGGCGGGAAAAGCGCGGGATGGGTGTGCCGTTGAAGGTTTGGTATTACCGCGAATTTTGGGCTGCGATCGGCGATCGCCTGAATCCGAATCTGTTGCGATCGCAAAATTGCTGGCAGCCCCATTTGGCCGACTCGATGTTATCGGGACAACTCGGAGTTGCAATGCGCGATCGCTATATTGGCAATAATCTCTGGCTGCTGCTGATGTGGCAGGCATGGCGAACCGAGGTTTTAGGCGAAATTCCGGTTAAGCGATCGCTCGATCATGTGTTTTGGTTGCCACCTGCGATCGGGCAGCGCATTTGGAAATATCGAAGGAGGTTGACTGTTGACTGTTGACTGTTATTCACTCAATTTTACAATCTTCCTTCTTTATTCTTCCTTTTTCCTTTTTCCTTCTTCCTTCTCCCTTCTCCCTTCTTCCTTCTTCCTTCTTCCTTCTTCCTTCTTTTATATGACTGAATCTTTGCTACAAAATGAAACCAAAACACATTCGCCGCCGTTCTCCGAAGCAATGGCGGAGAGACTTTTGTCAACTTATGGTTCGCCCTTATATGTGTATCAGGCCGATATCCTCAATCAGACCCTTGAGCATATTACGCGATCGATCGACTATCCGCACGTTCAGTTTCATTTTGCTAGCGTCACCAACGGCAATATTGCTCTGTTGCAATTGATTCAGCAAGCTGGTTGGGGGCTACACGCGAATACACCGGGGGATGTTTTTTTGGGGCTGAAAGCGGGTTTTACGGGCGATCGCATTGTCTACACGGGCAGTAACCTCAACCGGGCGGATATTCAGCAATTGATTGAATGGAAGATCGAGCGATTTAACTTCGATAGTCTGTCGCAACTCCAGGATTTTTGCGAATATTCCGGCAGTCAACCGCGATCAATCCGTGCCGAAATTGGACTGCGCCTCAACTCACCGGAATTGACAGGAGACAGTCGCATTGGAGTGCGTCCCGCCGAATTCGAGAAAGCAAACGAAATCGCGCAGCAGCAGGGGTTGAGGATTACCGGATTGCATTTTTATCGGGGGACAGGAACGAACGCCACGAGTGCTTTTACGCAGGCGATCGATCGCCTAATTGCGATCGCCCAACAGTTGCCAGATTGGCGAACCCTTGATTTTGGCGGTGGTTTTGGCTATCCCTATCGAGGCGGTGCGGTGTTTGACTGGCGGGAGTTTGGTGCGGCGATTACTGAACGATTGAGTGCGCTATCTCGCCCGATCGAGTTGGTGATTGAACCGGGACGATCGGCGATCGCAGGTTGTGGCGTTTTGCTTGCGAAAGTTGTGTCGGTGAAGTGGTTGGGCGTGAGGCAAATTGTCGGCGTGGATACGACTGTATCAAATCTATCGGTGCCTGCGGTGCACGGGGGCTATCGGGCGATCGCGACTTGGGAAACCGACGATGTATCGCGACACGAAACGGATATTTGCGGCAACACAACTTATTCGCGGGATTATTTGGGGCGCAACTGTTGGCTACCCAAACTCAAAATTGGAGATGCGATCGCGATTTTGGATAGCGGGGCTTACGGCTATGCGATGTCTTCGCATTTTCTGCACCGCCCCCGCCCTGCTGAGGTGTTGATTGATGCTACGGGCGATCGATTAATTCGACAGCGAGAAGACTATTCCATTTTGTTAAACGGGCAAATCTTTTAAACCGAACTATTCATCTCTCTCTTCTCTTCCTCTGTGCCCTCTGCGGCCTCTGCGGTAAAATCATTCCGAAACAACCGCCAACGATATAAATCCATTAAATTAATCAGGAGTAACCGAAATGGGAATGAAATGCGTCCAGTGTAACACCGACAACATTTTGAGAGATCGTACCAGGAACTCAGGTCGTTGCAAACAGTGCAACCATCTGTTTGTGTTTGAACCCACTACCGTCACCGATCAAAGATTCGCATTCACCGATCCGTTTTTTAAGAAGGCGATCGAAGATATTTCCAGCCAAAATATGTTATTCTTCACGCTCAAACAGTTTTTGTATTTTATTGACAAAAGGCTTAAATATCGTGCTTCAATTGGCAAATGGAGTTGGCTTGGTTTATACTTATTTTTCCCCGTTTTGGGAGCGATTTTCGTCTGGATTTTTATTAGTAATATGCTTCAAGATCCGCCGCAATTAGCAGTTTTTATTTTATTCATTTTTTACAATGTTTTGTGGATTGGGCAACTTTTTAAAAATAGCAACTCTTCTCAGCAAGGTATTCACAGCAGAAAAAATAATGCTAAAAATCTACAAATTTTAGGGATAATTATTTTAGTGATAGGTGTTCCCTTCAGTCTGATTATTAATTCTTTTACCGGGTATATCACAGTCTGTTTCCTAGGGCTATTTTCCTTGTGGCTCGGCACCTCACAAAAACGTCGTCAACAGGAAATTCGTGAAGTATTTCTCGTCAATGCAGCGCAGAGCGATGAATGGCTACAACGCTGGCAAAGGGTGAACGGAACGTTAGAAAAACTGCTGTCGGCTCCTCGTCAAAACGCTTTACCCGCCGCCATCGATCCCGAAATCACCGCCTACAGTTTCGATCGCGCAATTATCTGTGACAGTGACGAAATAGCTCAATTCCTCATTGCCAACAACGTCCATTTTGAAAACAACTGCGCGATTCTTAGTATTAGTGGCTATCCCCAAAGCATCTTCAGTACCGTGATTGAAATGCTGCGGCGTAATACCGATTTAAAAGTCTATGCACTGCACAATGCGAGCCCTGCTGGAGTTGGCTTGGTACATCAACTGCGAACCAGTCCAAACTGGTTTGGCAATCAAGCGGTGACGATTTTTGATTTGGGAATTTCTCCCCGTCAAATCTTAGCAACCCGCGATATGTTTGTGCAGCAATCTCAAACAGTCGCACAAACCGCCCGTCAATTACCCGACACAGTGAGGCAAGGTTTAACAGCCGAAGAACTAGCATGGCTGGATGCAGGGAATTTTGTGGAATTGGAATCGTTTACCCCACAGCGGTTGTTGCGCGTGGTGAATTATGGACTTGCTCAGAGTGGCGATCCGCAGACCAATGACGGCTTAATATTAGTGGATAATGCTGTCGGGTATGGTGGTGGCTATGTGTTTGTCTCCGATAGTTTCGGTTAGGGCGTGTTTTCAAGATTTTTTTAGACTTATTAATAATAACCTTAAAAAGTCTTGAAACTTAGTCTGAATAAGATTTTTAGCGCTCTTTAGTTAAAATCATAAAAAGCTTATCTGTGTAATGGCTTCAGCGATTTTAAAAGGAGGAGCAAAAAAGCTGAGATTAACTTGGTGAGTAAAGGTTTCAGATTTTTAAATTTCCCCCCACGGGGGGAAGTTTAGTTTAAATTGTGTGAAATTTGCCTTTAACCCGCTCTCGTCTGGTTTTGTTTGTGTAGGCGCGGTTTCTAACCACCCGGACTTGTAACGTAGTGAACTTTTTTAAGTCGTATACTCCGCATTAATCTTCACGTAGTCGTAACTCAAATCGCATCCCCAAGCTTTAGCAAAACCGCTGCCATTCCCGACACTAATCTGAATTAAAACCGTATCAGCCTTCAAATATTCTCCCTCCGCAGCCGCTTTCATATAATTACTTGCAGCAGCGCGATCGAACTCTTTAGGTTGTCCGTTTTCCATCATCAAAAAATCCCCCAATTGAATCCGCAAATTCTCTTGATCGAAAGGTACACCAGCGCGCCCAGCCGCCGCCGCAATTCTGCCCCAATTCGGATCGCGTCCGAAAATAGCAGCTTTCACCAAAGAAGAACCGACAATTGTTTTGGCAATTTTACTCGCAGAAACTTCATCCAGCGCGCCGCTAACTTGCACTTCTACCAAACAAGTTGCACCTTCGCCGTCACGGGCGATCGCCTTTGCTAAATGCACGCAAACTTCTGTCAGCATCGCCTCTAATTTTTCAGCATCTGCCCCCATTTCCGTAATTGCCGGTGTGCGGGATTGACCATTCGCCAAAGCAATTAGCGAATCGTTGGTGCTGGTATCGCCGTCAACAGTAATTTGATTGAAACTTCTGTTAGCCGCCCGACTCAGCATTTCTTGCCACAAATGCGATGACACTGCTGCATCGCAAGTTACAAATGCCAGCATTGTTGCCATATTTGGGTGAATCATTCCCGAACCTTTGCAAATGCCGCCGATGCGGACGGGTCGATCGCCAAACATGGTTTCCAGGGCGATCGTTTTCGGCACTAAATCAGTCGTACAAATAGCTTTAGCCGCCGCATCGGAACCAGTTTCCGATGCCTCAGCAACTAATCGGGGAATTCCCGCCCTCAGCGGTTCCATTTTTATCCGCTGTCCGATGACGCCAGTGGAGGCCAAAAGAATAGATTCTGGAGGAATATTCAGCGCTTCTCCCAACAAGTTGGCACTTTCGAGGGCATCTGCCAAACCTTGTTCGCCAGTAGCAGCATTAGCTTGTCCCGCATTGCACAAAATTGCTTTCGCGCTGGGTTTAGCTTGCAAACGCTGGCGGCAGTAGTCCACACAAGCGGCCCGGACTGTTGATGTCGTGAAGACTCCGGCGGCGATCGCGTCCACCTCTGACAAAATTAAACTTAAATCCGGCAAGCCTGAAGGCTTCAAACCCGCTGTAATTCCCGATGCTCTATACCCTCTGGGTGCTGTAACTCCGCCGTCAATTTCTTTCCAGTCCGACATCATGACCTCCCTAGTAGCCTTCAATCTGCTGAAAGGGGATTATACCATTTTAGATTTTAGATTTTAGATTTTAGATTTTAGACTTCGGCGTGAGCGATCGGTCAAACGATTTTAGATTTTAGATTTTAGATTTTAGATTCTTTTGAACCCAATTTCCCATTCCTAATTCCCAATTCCCAATTCCCAATTCCCCATAAAACTAATCGCGGC
Organism: Microcoleus sp. AT3-D2; assembly: GCF_036705715.1. Classification (NCBI taxonomy): domain Bacteria; kingdom Bacillati; phylum Cyanobacteriota; class Cyanophyceae; order Oscillatoriales; family Microcoleaceae; genus Microcoleus; species Microcoleus sp. AT3-D2. The sequence continues at coordinate 56,935 of NZ_JAUBVE010000003.1, forward strand.
TTCCAATCTAGAGTTAGAACTCAAGAAGAAGTCGCGACGGTTTTGTAATTGACATTATTAATTTTTAGCTGGCAAACAACAAACTCGATTCAACTATCTCGCCGTTGAAAAAAGGAGTTATTTGCGATCGATACTCGCTGGAGAACCAGCATCTAAACCAACTTCAGCAGCCACACGGCTCAGCATGGATTCCTGACGGTTTTTAACGACGTGTTGATGGCGCATCATCAGGTTGCGGGCTTGTTCTTGAGTTGACATAACTGATTTCTCCAAATTATAGGTAATAACTTCGTAGGCAATTGTCGAAATTGAGCTTGCCCTAGCTCATAGTGGCGTTGCTGCGATCGTAACTGGCTTGAAAGCTGGGCTGCGGTTTGCCTTGAATGTGACCCCAGTAGTGCGTATCTTCCATCCCGACTTCGGTGGCGGTGCGGTTGAGCATGGATTGCTGGCGGTTCTTCACCAGTTGGTGGTGGCGCATCATCAGAGAGCGAGCTTGATTTTCGGTAGACATATGCGGTTCCTCCGTATTCTTTAAATTAATGTTGGGCTTGTTTTTTCTTCTCTTCTATCACTATAACAGACAATTCTGTATCTAAAGCTACCAAATCAAAATTGTCACAAAACTTTACAATTGGGCTATGGGGCGAGAATCTCGATCGAGGTTGCAGGGAGTGCGATCGGGCTTTGGCTAGTGGATTCAGGCCCAACATCAAGCAGCAGGTGGCAAAATTTGACCATATTCCTCTTCTAAGATCCACATTTTGGCGGCTACGTAATTGCCAAGGGCAAAAATAACTTTATAGTTGGGTTCAGAGTTATAGATGCAGAATTTTGCCTCTCAAGAAAGTCGAATTTGCCTTAGTTAACAGTAAATTTAATAAGTAGCTAATCACAATTAGATTTACAATGATTAAGCAGCTATGCTCAAGCATAGTCAAGTTTTTTGTAGTCAACTAGATAATAGATTTGGGCTAAGTGAATCGCCCTCGCCATCCTCAAAAAGCGAGCTTTCTTTGTTGATAAAAATAGATTAAGCCCCAGCAGCCTCGCCAAAAAAAAGAGCGATCGTCCTCCCTTAGAAAAACAATCGCCCATTCACCTATAATTTCAATTAACATCAAGTCCCGCCCTTCAGAAACTATCCTGTACCCACAATTCCAGATATCCCCCTAGCCTCTTTTTCAGGAGGATGCCAGGGGGAGCGAAAGGCTCTGACGTTAGTTTTTCAAGTTGTGTATACAGCGTAGCCCTTAAGAAAGGCGTGCCGGGGAATAAGCGGCCCTAATCGTCAAACAGTAGACTGCTACTACATAAAACGTTAAGTTGACACGATCGCTACTCGGCGACTTCAGCTTCCGCTTCCGCTTCAGGTGCATCGGGCACATCTTGCTTGATCGTCAAATAGCGAATCACTTCTTCGCTCAGACGCATCGCACGCTCCAGGGTAAAAATTGCAGCGCCCGGAGCTGTATAGTTCATTTGAACGTATACTCCGTCCCGGTGCTTGCCGATTTCGTAAGCCAAACGGCGCTTGCCGCGGTGCTGAGTTTCGATGTTTTCAGCACCTTGATCGCGCAAAATAGTTTGATATTTAGCGATCGCCTGGTCTGTCATTTCTTCACCCAAATCAGGGCGCAGAATGTACATAGTTTCGTAAATAAACGGTTTCATGGCAATAATCCCCTTATGGACAACAAGGCTTCTCACGAAGCAAGGACTTATCATCATATCCCAACAATGAACAATCTCAAAACTAAAAAATCAAATTCCCCAAACCACACTCCCTCGCGGTTGAGCACCCTGTGGACGTACAGCATCATGAGCGCGATCGCACTTTTAATGCTGTTTCCCCTGCTGTGGCTTCTGAGTACCTCCCTCAAATCCCCCACCGAAAACATCTTTCAATTTCCCCCGCAACTGTGGCCACAACAGCCAACCCTCGAAAACTTCATCAAAGTTTGGCAAACCAACCCCTTCGGCCGCTACCTGTTCAACAGCACCCTAATTGCCGGCCTCACAGTTAGCATCAACGTCCTCTTTTGCGCCCTCGCCGCTTACCCCTTAGCCCGACTCAAATTTCGCGGCCGCGAAGCCATTTTAATCACAATCATTTCCACAATCATGATTCCTTTCCAAATAGTCATGATTCCCCTATATATATTGACAGTACAACTCGGACTAAAAAATAGTTATTTAGGCGTAATCTTTCCCGGACTAGCCTCAGCCTTCGGCATATTTTTATTACGACAAGCATTTCTAGCAGTCCCCAAAGAACTAGAAGAAGCCGCCCGCATCGACGGCTGCAGCGAATTAGGCATTTGGTGGCACGTCATGATTCCGGCAATTAAGCCAGCTTTAGTCACCCTAGGAATTTTCGTATTTATCGGTTCTTGGAGCGACTTTCTGTGGCCACTGCTAGTTTTAGACAGACCGGAATATTACACTTTACCTTTAGGGGTAGCCAATTTAGCCGGGACATTTTCTTTAGATTGGCGTTTAGTTGCGGCGGGTTCGATTATTTCTATTGTTCCAGTTTTAGGACTCTTTTTGGTCTTGCAAAAATACATTGTGCCAACAGAAACTGCTGCTGGAGTCAAGGGATAGAATCAAGATAAACAATCGGCATTTATCCGCGTTCATCTGCGGTTAAAAATTAAAATCTTTTGAACTCACAACTCACAAAATTTATTTGTGATGTAGGAACGGCCAGAAATCCGCTGGATTGTTGACCGCGCTACGGTTGTAGATACTATCATCGCTTTTGCAAATGCGATCGATGCCGAAGACTGGCAAAAATTGCGATCGCACCTAGCTGGCGAAAGAGATATCGACTCTTCGGAATTTTGAGGAATCAAACAACCTGTGTTAATTGTCAGCGACAATCCTGAATTGCATGGCACGTTGCGGGGCAAATCGCAATTAAATCTCATTCACAACTGAAATGCGAACAGATTTTTCATAACTAAAAATTTCCGCCTACCTGGGAGTGAAAACTGCACTAGGGTAAGCAATCCGCTTGTGATTGAACTGTTCCCAAACTCGCACAAAAATCTCCGCAATTAGAGACATATCCTCCCGCGTTAAATCCGAATCAATCAACTGATTATCCTGCCAGCGAGCCCTCAAAATCTTATTAACCATACTCAAAGCCTCTTCATGAGTAGCATCCTTGAGCGATCGCAAAGCAGCCTCGCAAGAATCCGCCAGCATCAAAATCCCGGTTTCCCGCGATTGCGGAATCGGCCCATCGTAGCGAAAATCTTCCTCCCTCACTTGGCGACTTGCGATTGTTAACTTTGAATTATCCGCCTCTGACAAAACCAGCTTTAAATCTTCTATTTCTTTTGCAGCAATTTGCTGCGCTTGGTGGTAGAAGTAAGCAATTAACATTGTACCTTGGTGTTCGGGAATAAACGCCTGAATTGCCTTCGGCAATCGATGCTTTCGCGCCATCACCAAACCCTCGGTAACGTGCTTTTTAATAATCTCCGCGCTCGCCCAAGGGTCATTAATTTCATCGTGTTTGTTAGCCCCGCCCATTTGATTTTCACAAAATCCGAGCGGGTCGTGCATTTTTCCAATATCGTGGTATAATGTCCCAGTTCTGACCAGCTCAACATTGCAGCCGAGTTCCCGGGCCGCAGCCTCCGCCAAACTCGCCACAAACAGCGTGTGCTGAAAAGTCCCCGGAGCCTCGGCAGCCAGCCTCTTCAACAGCGGGCGGTTGGGATTGGCAAGTTCCGCCAGCCGGATAGGCGTAATCAAGTCAAAAACGTGTTCCAAATAAGGGCTGATGCCGAGCGCCACAACGCTCCAAGCCAAACCGGCCAAACTTTGCGCGCCCACGGTACCGAGCACGACGTACCAAATCGCACCGACAGCCGCGCTGGCAATCAAAGTCCCCACCAGATAAACCGTGCCCTGAGTCAAGCCGACAGCCACGCCCAAAAGAGCCAATTCCTCGCGCGATCGCAGCCTCCCGGCCATAAAACCGCCCAGCAATCCGCCCGCCCCGCTAGCCACCAAATGAATCAAGTCCACATTTAAGCCAACGGGTAGCAGCGCCGACAGCAGCCCCACCACACTCACTCCCACTGCCGAACCGTAGAAGCCGCCCGCTAAAATCCCGATCGCCGGCAAACTGGTCCAAGGCAGCCCCAAACTCACTAGCACCGGCGCGCTCAAAGTCAGCAGCAGCAATAGCAAATGATCTCTGCGGCGCAAGCGGTAGTGCCTTTCCACCAGCAGTACGATCGCAATTGCCCCCGCGACCAAACAAACAAAACCCGTCAGCCCCAGCCAATTCACCCCCCGCCGGCTTAAACCAAAATAGTCCAGCAACACGAAATCTTGCTGCGAGATCTCTTGTCCTTGTGCAACAATTATCTCGCTCTGATCTACTGCGATCATCACCGGTTTCACCTTTTGCGCCGCTAATTCAGCTAGCTGTTTGGTTTCCTCGCGATCTCTCACCAGATTTGGCTGCAAAATCGCTGTTAAACCCTCCACGGCCAAACCTTGGGACTCTAACGGCACTTCATCAGCCACTTGCAGGTTCACGGCTTCTTTCAAAATCTCTTTGGGCAACCCCTGCGGGATACCTTGAGCCACCATCCTTTTTGCCGCCCGACTCATACCGGTTTGGGTTTTCTGCCAAGCTGCATCCGACCAATCAAACAGCGAAGTATCGTAAATCTGGGGCAGCCCCAAAACCGACGGTTTTCCCAGCGCCTCCACAGCATTGAGATAGCGCTGGCGAGCAGAGGAAATACTGTCTGTCAGGCTTTGAAAGTCTGCTGCCCGGACCGATCGGCTGTAAGCTTGCAGTTGAGCGATAGCATCTTGCTGAGACTTGTTATCTGTTGCCGCAGCAATTGCGGGGGAATCCAAACTCAATCGCTCGGAAGTTGCACTTTTGTCCCCCGCTTGCGCCAAAATCCAGCGCCACTCCCACTCAGGACAGCTCCGCAAGTAAACCTGAACAGCAAGTGAGAGCGCCGAGGACTTCGCAAACGGAAACGGGCCTACCGCATCCCGTAGATCGCTCCCATGCTGCAAAAATTGTTGCAATTCTTGATAAATTTGTCGATTGACCGCAGGATCTAGCATTAATATCGCTACAGCCCCGATCCGCGCTGCTTTCCGCTGTTCTTCAGTAGTTTTGTAATCCGGGACGCTAGCAGTAGCAGGAGCCTTAATCGTCTGAGGAGCTTTCGTCCCCACATCCAGTTTCGGCTGGTTGTAGAAGCGGTGGCCCAGAGTGCTGCTTAGGGAAACTACCGCTACCAGCGCCAACATAGGGGAACGAGCTTGATTTTTGAGGCTTGATTTGGAGGTTTTACTTGTAAATTTAGTAGTAAAAGTCTCGGGAAGAAGCCATTTCTGGCGCGACAAACGGCTCAGGAGAGGCCCGCCAGCGCGTGAGGTATCTGCTTTGCTGCTGCCATTTTGCACTTTAGCAATGTGTTGGCGCCGTGAGCGCGCAGCCCCTAGCTGCTCAATCTGCCGCATCAATGAGGAGAGCGTATTCATTTGTGTCGAAGATATATCACTGTTATCCAGCAGCTTTGTCAGAATTTCTGACTAGGCATCTTGATTGATTTTATCTGAACTACCCTGGCTGAATATTCAACCCCCCAGACTGCTTTGCCTGACTATGACCAGAAGTTGGCTTTCCTGACGGTGGCCAACCACGCAAGCAGCTTCTTTCATTCCCTTGTCCATCTTGAACAGAACTGGCGCGCGAGGGTTAAAAACCCCGTTTCTCCGTAGATTCTTCGTTTCCCAACCCCATCTTCTCGTTGAAAGCCGGTTTTTTGTGGCAGGCGCGTCCGATTTAATTTTTCACTTTTTAATCTTTAATTGTCGCTCTCCTTCCACTTTGGCTTTTGACTTGTTAATTGCTAATTTCTGGTTTCCCCTTACCGTTAAAAGCTCCCACCTTTATATTTTACGAGGTCTAATGACATAAGGTGCAGCCACCGATCGGGCTAGCGCTGCGGAATCCAGTCCGGCATCGGGTCTGTAAACTCCTGCCCAAACAGCAAACAGGTTATTTGCTAACTCTACAATTTTTGCATCGCTGCCCGTTCCCCAGAGCGAGGGTTCTCGGCCCTCGGCTAGCTGCTGCGAATTAACCTCAGCCGAAGATACCTGTCGCCATTCTACAGGAATCCCACCAACGCCGTTATAGGCTCCAGACAAAGCTCCCGTCAAAGCGCAGGTTATTTGTCCGGCTATGCCACAGCGGGCGGCCCGCACCACTGACAAGCGCAAGTCTTCTGGGGTGTTCAAAAAGCAGTAGAAAGCTAAGGCAATAGGAATGAAATTTCCTGGGTTGACAATTGACTCCCTTTGTAATTTTTTCTCACCTTTGCTCTGTCTTTCTCGCAAAGCTGTGGCGCTTTTGCACAGATGAGTGGCGGCTGTTTCTAAATCGGCTCCCTTTTCTAGTAGTATTTGCACTTGCAGCAGCTGCTCTGTTAAGGCATTATCGGTTTTTAGGTAGGCAAGTGTTTGCTCGATCGCTGTCGCTGGGTCAAGTTTTTCTTTAAGAGATCGGGCGATCGTATATGCTACTGCTAAAATTGCTGTTTCCCATTCTGGCTGGTTTTCGTTGTGCCAAACCTCTATCGCCAGCATGATTTTTTCTCGCAGCTTGGCTTTATTTTCGTGAAAAAACATCGCCGATGGCAGCGCAGCAACGGCAGCTTCACCAGGGTTAAGCAGGGTTTGAAACTCACTGTTGCGGGGATGGTAGATTTCCGACTTGGCAAATGCTTGCCAAGTATCGCGCCAATCTTTTAAATCTAAACCCCTACACCGAATTAAACTTTGAGCACACGCTACCGCAAGTCTCCCGCATTCGGATGAGTCTTTGCCACTTGGGATTTTACTGTTGACAGAATTCAACGCCAATGTTGCCCCTCTTAGGGTCAATTGTTGGTGTTTCGTCAGTTGTAAAATCGGCTGCAACTCTTCTGTTTCGGGGGGAATACCCACGAGTTGCCTCTGGTATTGCAGGCCTATAGAGTCTCCTAAAACTGCCCCCAAGATGGTTCCTTGAAACTTGCTCAACAGGGAATGCCGCATTTGAATTTAACTCAAGTTGTTAGTAATTGGTAATTTAGAATTTTTCCTGGTTTGCTTCTTTGCCTAACTCTTGTGATTAATTTGAATTCCACCCAAACATATAAGGGCTGGTTTTCCATCTAAAACCTGCCCTCATCCGATCGCTACAATCGGTAATTTTTTAATTTTTAATCAGGTAACTAACTAGAGCTTGCAGCCCCAGCCGATAACTTTCTGAGCCAAAACCGCTGATTTGCCCGATCGCCACCGCTGCTATAAACGAGTGGTGCCGAAAAGCTTCCCGCCGGTAAATATTGCTCAGATGAACTTCTACCGCAGGAATACTCACCGCGGCGATCGCGTCTCTAATTGCCACACTCGTATGAGTATAAGCTCCAGCATTAATCAATAAGCCTTGGTGCTGGCCTAACATCGAGTGAATTGCATCCACCAACACCCCTTCATGATTCGACTGCTGAATAGAGACTTGCACCTGGAGGGCTTGCGCTTCTTGTTCTAGCAACTTGTTGATATCATTTAAAGTCGCAGAACCATAAACTCCAGGTTCTCGCTGACCCAATAGGTTCAGATTAGGGCCGTGAAGTACCAGGATATTTAACAATTTTTAAAATTCCAGCGCAACAAAAATTATGAGAATTTTGACTTGGAATTTAGAACCAGTCTTCAACCTCAAAGCTCAAAGCTCAAACTTCCAATCCAGTCCCGACTATCGGCGATTTCTCGGTTGGTTGACAGGAATACGAATCGGTTCGAGTTCCGGTTGAGCTTCAGGATTCAGCAATCCTTCTATCAGCTTGCGAACCCATTCTTTAATTTGTTCCAGCACCTTTTCAATGTTTTCCATTGAACGGATAGCTCCTTTTTTTATAGTCTAGATTGCTAAACCGACGGCTAAATATCTGAAAATAAGCAAGCACGACTTTGAAACCAAAGGTCAAACTTGCTTTCTCGCTTGCTAGTTGTTTTGAGCAAAGGAGAGAGTCAGTATATTGGCCAATCAGTCCTATCTTATTATCATAACGAATCTTTACAGATAATCAAGAGGTAAAAGGAAAATTGCCGAATTATATCGGAGTATAGAGTGTTAAATAAAGCTTAAGCTTGCGCCTGACTATTGACAATTGACAAATCGTAGGATTTTTTTCTACGCTTTTGCCAACAATAATTTACGCCGGAGTTGATCGAGCGCCGTACAGCTACTCAGATTCCGAATCCAATCGCGGCCTCTGGCATCACCAAAGCGGTATTCAAAACTTTCTACGTCGCCATTGGGGCCCGCTAAACCGACATAAACCAGTCCGACAGGTTTAGCATCTGTGCCGCCTCCGGGCCCGGCGATGCCTGTAAGGCTCAATCCCCAATTTGTATTGAGGCTGGAGCGAACTCCCGCAGCCATTTGTTTTGCCACTTGGTGGCTGACAGCCCCAAACTCGGCTAAATCTTGCGGATTAACACCTAATAATCCTTCCTTAACCCGATTGTCGTAAGAAATAATCCCGCCTAAAAAGTAGCTCGAACTGCCGGGAATACCAGTCAGCATCGCCCCCAATCCACCTCCGGTGCAGGATTCAGCCACGCTAAGAGTTTGCCCCGCATCGAGCAACAATTGGCCCACAGTCGAAGCGAGGGTATCGCTATCAGCACCGTAACAGTCTAAGCCGGCAATTTGCCGCAATTGTTGTTCGATCGGCTCAATCAAATTTTTAGCAGCCACGGACGACTCCGCGCGGGCCGAAATCCGCAGTTTGACTTCGCCGTGATTGGCGTAGGGAGCCACAGTAGGATTAGTTAAATTCAGAAAACTATCTACTTTTTCGGCTAATGCCGACTCAGCAATTCCCCAAAATTTCAATGTGCGGCTGTAAATAGTGGCGCTGCACCAGCCGCCATTTTTCAGGTAAGGAACGGCGGTTTCTTGCCACATCAAGTGCAATTCCGCCGGTACGCCGGGAAATGTCATTACTGTCACGTTAGAAACTGGCTGCCATATAATGCCCGGTGCCGAACCGCTGCGGTTCGGCAGAATGTCCGCAGTTTCTGGAATTAAAGCTTGTTTGCGGTTGCTGGGACTCATGGTGCGTCCCCGCTGAGCATATTTGTATTCGATATCTGCAATAATTTCCGGCTTTTCGATGAGGGGAACCCCAAAAAAATCGGCGATCGTTTCGACTGTCAGATCGTCTGGTGTGGGGCCCAAGCCTCCGGTGAAGAGCAAAAGCTGCGATCGACTGACGGCGATTTCTAACACTTGTTTGATACGTTCTGGATTGTCCCCCACCACTGTTTGATAGTAGTGAGGGATTCCCAGACTCGCTAATTCTTTGGCTAAGAACTGGGCATTGCTATTAAGAATATCGCCTAACAGCAATTCAGTGCCAACACAAATAATTTCAGCAACCATTCCATTTTAGATTTTAGATTTTGGATTTTAGATTTGGTAATTGGGAATTGGGCATTGGGCATTGGGAATTGGGCATTGGGCATTAGTTATTAGAACAAACAACAAACAATTAACCATTGACTAATGACTAATGACTAATGACTATCGAGCGTGTCTCCAAACTTTCCAGCTAGCATATCCCAGCAAACTTGTTGCACCCATAGCGTAAATTACGCCGCTGGGAAGCGAAAAAGCTAGGGCTAAACTTCCCACCCACAGTGTCAGTGAGTAAATAAATAAAACCGCAAATCGATGGGATAGTCCGGCTTCTAGAAGTCGGTGGTGGAGATGGCGCTTGTCAGCAATAAACGGTGACTTGCCGTTGCGAAGTCGATCAAGAATCACCGCCGACATATCTAAAATCGGTACAGCTAAAATTAAATATGGCAGCAACACAGAAGTAACAGCCGTAGTTTTAACTAACCCAATTACTCCCACTCCAGCGAGAGTAAACCCGATAAAATAAGCCCCGCCATCTCCCATAAAGATTTGAGCCGGATTGAAGTTGTAGCGCAGAAATCCCAAGGCCCCGCCAGCTAAAGCCGCTGCAATCAGGGCCGCCGCCGGTTGCTGCATCGCCAGACTGACAATCAGCATCACAACTGCTGCAATCCCTGAAACTCCGGCAGCTAAACCGTCCAAACCGTCAATCCAGTTGATGGCGTTAGCCATGCCGACGAGCCAAATCACGGTAATTGGCAAGCTCAGCCAGCCAATATTAGTAAGTCCCAAGGAGGGAACTGTCAGAAACTCAATTTGTACGCCTGCCATCCAAACGATGCTGGATACGCCAATTTGCATGAGCAAGCGTTTTAAGGCCGAGAGTGAAAATAGGTCGTCTGCTAAACCGATGAGGAAGAATCCGATGCCGCCGAGGGTGACTCCCCAAATTTCGTATTCGTCTTTGGGATTGAGAACTTGTCCGTTAGCATCGATGAAGCCTCCTGAGAGCCAGACAAATAAGAGGGCAGTGATAGTGCCGAGAAAGATGGACACTCCTCCCAGGCGCACCATAGGGCGCTTGTGGACTTTTCGCTCGCCTGGTCGATCGACTCGCCCGCTTTTGAGACCAATTTTTTTGACTATTGGCGTACTCCAGAGGACGACGATCGCAGAAACCAGAAAAGCGAGTATGTGGTACAGATACTGGTACGGCATCTGAAATCAATTTTAAATAGTGCGGGGCAATTAGGCTGTCAGGCAGAGTCTACTACATTTCAGATGGCTTATAACAAGGAAACATCTTGAAGAGCGACTGGGGGTTTGGGAGTCGGAGATTTGCCGCAATGGCAGTTGCCCTGGGGCGAATTGTCAGGTTTTTCATTTCTAACTCTCGAATTAACGATTTGAAATATCGACTCTTTCGCGAGCTAAAAAGTCGATATTTGGCGAGCGGGCCCAGCCCTAGCGGTATCTTTCGCAACCTACAAATACCGTTAGTCAAACCAGCCCCGCCCGACAAATATCTTTAGTAAAAACCGTATTGGCGATCGATATTTTTGGTGAAAACTGCTTGTCAATATCGCTACCGGCAACTCTCAATCTTTTCCTGCTCTTTTACCCTTTTACCCGTACACTTCCAACTACCAATTCCCCATTGCCGATCAGGAAAATTAAGCTAATGCCGGCACTTTCAAGTACAAGTGAGGATATAAGGGGAAGCGATCGCATAGTGCTGCTACTCGACGCAGGCAGTCGGCTGCGACGCTTTCATCATCGGGATTTAGCAGGCGATCGGCAATAATATTGCCAATCTCGGTAAATTCTGCTGTTCCCATTCCCCTGGTGGTCATTGCCGGCGAACCGAGTCTCAAACCGCTGGTGACAAAGGGCGATGCCGGATCGAAAGGCACGGTATTTTTATTAGCAGTAATATTCACACCGCTGACTAATTGGTCCGCTTGCTTCCCTGTCATGTTTACCGATCGCAAATCAACTAGCATTAAGTGATTGTCCGTGCCGCCGGAAACGAGTTTTAAACCCCGCTGCTGCAACTGTGTCGCTAAAGCGCGTGCATTTTCAATTACTTGACCGGAATAAGTTTTAAATTCAGGCTTTAATGCTTCGCCGAAAGCTACTGCTTTGCCCGCAATGACGTGTTCTAAGGGGCCACCTTGAGTGCCGGGGAAAACTGCTTTGTCAAACTTTTTACCTAATTCCGGGTCATTAGTCATAATCAAGCCACCACGGGGGCCGCGCAGGGTTTTGTGAGTGGTGGTGGTGACTGCGTGACAGTGAGGGAGGGGGTTGGGGTGGTGCCCTGTGGCGACTAACCCGGCGATGTGGGCGATGTCGGCGAGCAGGTAGGCTCCGATTTCGTCGGCGATCGCTCTAAACTTCTCAAAGTCAATAATTCGCGAATATGCTGAATAGCCACAAATTAGCAATTTCGGTCGGTTTTCTTTGGCACTGGCCAAAATTTCGTCGTAGTCGAGCTGTTCTGTTTCTTGGCTGACGCCGTAGTGAAAAGCTTTGAACCATTTGCCGGATACGTTGACCGGCGAACCGTGGGTCAAGTGTCCGCCGTGGGACAAATCCATGCCCATAATTCCGTCTCCGGGTTCCAGCAAGCTCAAAAATACTGCAAAGTTGGCTTGAGCGCCGGAGTGGGGCTGGACGTTGGCGTGAGCTGCTCCAAATAGCTGTTTGGCGCGGTCGATCGCGATTTGCTCGATGCCGTCAATAAATTCGCAGCCGCCGTAGTACCGTTTCGCTGGCAGTCCTTCGGCGTATTTATTGGTCAGCACTGAGCCTTGAGCTGCCATTACCGCTGCGGAGGTAAAGTTTTCGCTGGCGATGAGTTCTAGGTGGTCTCGCTGCCGCTGCAGCTCTTGCCCGATTAAATCGGCAATGAGCGGATCGGTTTTGGAAAGGAATTCTAAGTTAGTGTCCGTCACAATAATCAACCTCTTGACAATTTTGGGATTGGGAATTGGGGATCTTATACCGTACTACGGATTTCGCACGATTGACATAAATATTACGTTGTGTTCAGGTTAAGCCGTTTGTCCCCAACTCCTGACATACAATGAAATTACTGGTGTGAAACCTGTCGGAGGTATCAAATGTTAGTCATTTTAATGGAAAATCAGATGCTTGCCCCTCAGTGTGTTTGCCAAAGTTGTTTGCTGGCAGATCGCACGGGCCAACCGCGCTGGAGCGGTGGAGAGCTTCGCTGTGGCCATCCAGTTGCTAAACCTACGGAAAATTTGCCCGATCGGTACGAGTGTCAAATGGGCTTCGTCATTGCCAATATTAAATAAGAAAGCCTGCCGTTGGTAGTTGAGGCTGCTCCCCGCTGAGTGAAAAGCAAGTTCCGGCAGAGTCGAAACACAAACCCTGCTGCTGCGTTATCCTGAGTTTAATGGAATTAATAGTTAATCGATCGACTCAGGAGAGTTCATTATGACTTGGCGCGGATCTACAACTGTTCCAGACCGGATTTTTGCTTCTTTGCCTTATTTGCTCCCGCTGATTGACGGGCTGTGGTTTGGCAGGTTTCTGTTTACACAGTTTCCTGTCCTGCAACTGTTGTTGATACCGCTAGCTCCCTTGATGCAAATTTATAGTTTGCCATTAGCTAGCCTGATTATCTTCTTTGCCCTGTATTTAGGAGTAGTTAGAAACGAAAACATCAGTCACTTCATTCGTTTTAATGCGATGCAGGCAATTCTTTTAGACATTGTTTTGATGCTGTGCCGTCTGGTTTTGCCGATTTTTGATGGTCCCCAAGTCGCATTTATTGCGGAAACTCTGTATAACATGGTGTTTTTGGGCGCTTTTGCTGCATTTGTCTATGCAGTCGTGCAGTCGCTCTTGGGACGCTATGCAGAGATTCCTCCGCTTTCGGATGCTGTTTATATGCAGGTTCGTTAGTCAATTGGCAGTTGACAGTTGACAGTTGTCAGTTGACAGTTGGCAGTTGGCAGTTGTTAGTTGGTTATTATGTGTTGGTTCTAATGCCCAATGCCCAATGCCCAATGCCCAATGCCCAATGCCCAAAAACTAATAACCAATAACTACTGTATTTTCAAGACTGCCGATGCCTTCAATTTCAATGCGGACTCGATCGCCTATTTGTAGCGGCCCTACTCCTTGCGGCGTTCCAGTCAGTATCACATCGCCGGGAATTAGGGTCATTATTTGACTGATGTAGGAGACGAGAAAGTCTGGCGAAAATACCATGCGATCGATCTGGGATGACTGTACCGGTCGCTCGCTCTCATTGACAAAAGTCTGCAACTGTGCAGCAGGACTCAGTTCGCGGACAATCCAAGGCCCCAAGGGACAAAATGTATCGAACCCTTTGGCCCTGGCCCACTGGTTGTCCCGCTTTTGCAAATCTCTGGCTGTTACGTCATTGGCGATCGTATAGCCCCAAATTTTGCTGTGTGCTTGTTCGGGAGTGCAGTTGGTACAATGTTCGCCAATTACCAAGGCTAATTCTCCCTCGTAGTCTACCCTTTCCGACTGCTGCGGATAGCGAATCGCTGCACCTGCGGGGATGACAGCACTCGGAGGCTTGAAAAACAGCAGGGGTTCTTCCGGTACTGGGGTGCCCATCTCGGCGGCGTGATCGACATAATTTTTGCCTACGGCTACAATTTTTGAGGGAGAGCACGGGGCGAGAATTTGGTAAGTATCTGGTGAAAGTTCCAAATCGGTTGGTTGTCCTTTTAACCAGGGAGGTGCATCAAATACTTGAACGCTGTGGCTGAGTTGCAGTAAACCGTAATGGATGTGTCCTTGTGTTGTTTTTACTCGAACGTAGCGCTGGGCCATACTATTTTAGATTTTAGATTTTAGATTTTAGATTCTAGATTCTAGATTAAGAGGATATAGGCATAATTGCGGAAAATTAATTTGTTTATGCCCGTTTAAGATTTTCGCTGTGCACTTTTGCAACCGCTTTCTGTACAAATGCCGTGCAGCGGTAGATCCCAGGAGTCAAATGGTAGTTGGGCGAGCAAGGAAAATTCAAAGATAATGCCGATCGCAATTTTTGATTCCCACTCAGCTAAACTGAGCATTCTGTCGTAATAGCCGCCGCCGTAGCCCAAGCGATAGCCGCGAACATCGCAGCCTACTGCGGGTACGAGCATTAAATCTACTTCTGAGTGGTCTATTTTAGGAGCATCGGGCAGGGGTTCGAGTATGCCATAAGCTCCAGTATGTAAAGCATCTCCGGGCTGCCAGATGTGCCAGGATAGCTCTTTGCCGACACAGCGGGGAAATCCCCATTTTTTAGGGGTGGGAATGGTATTTGTGGGACAGGCGTCTTGCCTGTCTCCAGAATTGAGCAGGCAAGATGCCTCCTCCACACAAGATGTAAATAGGGGACTTAAATCTGGTTCTTGGCGACTACTGAAGTAGGCGAGGATTGTTTTTGCTTGGGTGAATAGGGGTGAGTTTTGCAGGCGGTTGCAGAGTCTCGCGCTCTTTTGTCTCCATTCTTGTGCTGATAGGGATTTGCGAGTGTTGAGGAGCGATTTTCTTAATTCTGTTTTAGTTAATGAAGGTTCAGCAGTATTCATATCTCATATTAAATCATCGCTGCGGGTAGGGACAGGGCATTGCCGTCTCCCTAGAGATAGCGGGGCTAATTAACTGGATTTGATATTAAATATTGTCTCACCACAGGACAAACGCTGAATAGCGTTTCATTCTCCTGTTCTTCTATTTCAACTAACGATCGCCTCCCCAAAGATTGCAGCCCGTTGAATAAGTCGGAGGGCGATAAATCGGCATCTTGTAGCAATTGCTCTATTGAAACTGAATTTGCTTCGCGGCTGAGGCGGCAGATGAGGTTTTGCTCTAATTCTGACAAACGATTTATCTGCGGGTGCAATGTTGCTGCCAATTCTTCCCCTAAAAACAGCATATCATATTTCAAAAATTCTGCAACCCTACCTCGGAATATTTCTTGAATAGTGGTGGCGACTATTTTCAACCACAATGGATTACCTCGGTAGGTGTTAATTAGGTTTTCCCATTTTTCGGGATTGAGTAAACTTTTTTGTCTGAAAATTTCGGCTGCTGCTGCACCTATGCCTTTGAGCTGTAAGCTGCGAACTGGTAATTTTTCTCCTTTTAACGCGGTAATTTCTCTGGGTGGTTCCCAACTGTTGAGGATTAAACAACTGTTGTGGGTTGTTTCTCCGATTAGTCTGAAGAGGATGCTGTAATTTTCGCATTCTGGGCGGTAATTTCCTGCTAAGTGTCCGCTGCTGAGAATGGTTTGCACCTCGTCGAGGATAATAAGACAGCGGTTTTTTCGCAGAAATTCCATTAACAGGGAAAGTCGATCGGGGATGCTGCTAGGGAGTTCGATTTCTGGTTTATTTAAGAGAAATTCTAGGAGATTTTTTAGGGTAGTTTCTAAGGGTGGGGAGTGGCGGAGACTTCGCCAGATGACGTATTCAAAGTTATGCTGATTTTTTTGGATGAGGTGGAGGGAAAGTGCGGTTTTGCCAATACCGCTAATTCCTAATATTGCTGCGAGGGTGCACTTTTCTTGGACGATCCATTTTTCCAGGGTGGCGAGTTCGGATGTGCGATCGCACAATAATGAAATATGAGGTGCGTCTGCTAAGTCTAGTCGGGTTTGGGGTTTGGATGTGTCTGATGTGGGGGTTGAGGGCGATCGGGTTTTGGGCATTTCTGAAGCTTGGGTATCTGTACAAACATTGACGTTACCAATGTGTAGAAAATCATTCCCAAAATTTGATGATACGATGAATAATTGCCGTCTCTCAAGTGCCGCTCGTAAATTCGATGGAGTAACTTCTTCACCTAAGACAGTTGATAAACGCTTCCATAATTTTGAAGCTACATTCCTGACGTGACCTTCGCTACAATGCGATGCTTCTGCGATTTGAGAGTATTTTTGACCTTCCCATACACCTCCCAGGATAGCTTCTTGCAGATCCTCCAAATGTTCTCCCGTGTTAGCGAAAACCAGGTCATCGGCAAATCTCAAGACTTCTTTAACGTCCATCGGTGAGTTAAGTTTAGGGGTTTGGCCTATTATACCTGCTATTTTCTGACATTTTCTGACACGGATGACAACATTTGACTTTTTTTGACAGTTAGCGTCAGGTACAACTACTTACATTTTCTGACGTTTTCTGACTGGACATCACTATAAATATAATGATATTATCCAAAGATAAGCGAGAACTTTCCGCTAATAAAATATAGCAAAACATTGGAGTGTTAAGCTCATGGCTAACGAACCCAAAAAAGAACCAAAGCTGAAATGTCCCCTGTCGCAAGAACAAAAGGAGACAGTCAAAGAGGTTGCTGATGTCATTGATAAGCATAGAAGAATTGTGAGAAAAATTACGGGTTAAAGCTAATAAATAGTTGTTTTTTTGGCTTCGTATCGATATGAGAAATGATTTGAGTGGGTTGGAAATAATCCGACTATTTTTTGAACTGCTTTTTCAGCTAGTTGACTCAGAGTATTGATTTATCGTAGGTATTTGACCCTAAAAGGAAATAAGCATGGATGCACTCGTAGCAGCAATCACACAAATTTTAGATTACATTCACACCCAAGGCCCAGACGCGATCGCGCAGCTAACGGGACTACTCGAAGCTCTCAATGTCGGAGCTGTTTCTGTTGCGGCTCTGTTTGGCTTGGTTACTAGCGTACCCGCTGTTGTTGAAATTATTAGCCAGTTGATAGCTTTAATCAGTTCAGGTGCGGGTGTTACTGAAATAGCGACGGCGATCGGCTCCTTGGCAGGCTCACTGGGATTATCTATTGAGGCTGTCATCCATATCTTACAAATGATCGGCGCTTTCTTGCTGGCCTTTTAAATATATCAAAAGCGATCGCCCTTCCTTAACTGAGGTGCGATCGCCCCTTCTCCCTCCCTTCAAATCGAATAACGATCGCTCTCATTATTTTCTCACTTCTTGATATAAACCTTCAGAAGATTCTGCTATTTTAGGCAGATTGCCATCCTTAATAGCTTTCACCAAATCTTGGCGGAGTGCTTCTAAAAAACCGCAATCATTGCCGATATCTGATTCTTCATCCTCATCCAACTCTTCATCATTCAGACGTTCTTTGTATGCCTCGATCCGAAACTCAATAGCTTCAATAATAAACTGTAGATCCTTAAAAGATAAAATCATCTCAACCTCCTTTTTAACTTTTCTAATCTATTCAAAATATGCTAACCCAGCCACCTTCCAAGCTGCCCATGTTTGAAAACGTTAACTCACTTTGTTAAAAGATGCACCTGTCAGTCGAAGAGCCTCTTTGTATTGCTCTATCGGCATTGTGTAACTCGGTTTCCACAGCCAATGATCGTTGTGGTCATTAACTAAATCGAGTTCGCCTAGAATGTAAGTCCCCCCATCTAACTTCCACCAGTTTTTTCCGCTTCTTTGAGTGGCAAATGTCGAAATCCCACCTCCTAAAGTAGCATCCACCCAAACTTGACCATTTTCTTCATAGGTAGCAACATCTTTGTTTGGCCGGACATTATCCATTCTAGCTGAATTAGCGTTGCCCTGTCGATATAGATTGAGCGGTGTTTTTGCCATGCTTTGAGCGAAAATTTTCAGCTATGTATAATTGACCGCAATTTGCGATCGCCATCACTCTTTTCCCTAAATTAAAGTGCGATCGCCCTCATTTTATTGACTCAAACTATTTCCGAGGCTAAAAGCCTACCATCAACTCGCTCATATTCATCTTCCACTAGCCACGAGTGAGCCTCATCGTAACTTGAACTTAAAAACAGCGGTTTATAATTCGCCGAGGGCTCGTAAATACCACACTTACTATTTTTGCCACCCACTAACATCAGAATCCGAGGCGGGAAAACAATCGGATCTACCCACAACTCGATAAATTCCCAATCATTGATATGTTCGACGAGGTTTTGTGCGGGGGATAATATGGTAATTATCGGTTCCTTTGATGATTTTAATTTCTGCGTAATACAGCGGAATGCGACTGCCGTCGGCTCTGATTTGATAACCTATAAGATAATCAAAGTATAACCCGTAGCGATCGTAGTCATCGATTTCATCCTCAATCCCTGTAAGCTCTCCTCTATCTATAATAGCTTGTATCGCTAAATCCATTGTGGCTCTGTCATTAAATACATGAGCTTTTCCTTCTTTTCTCAGCAGTCTTTCTACCTGTGGCGTTTCTGGAAGATGTTTGTCAAATAAACTGGTTCTTGGGTCTGGTGTTAGTTCGCGGTTAATGCCACTCATTAACTAATCATATAGGATACTTGCAATTCAGTTTACCATCACCTTACATCAAGAGCGATCGCCCTGACTTGAATTGAGGAGCGATCGCCCTACAGTCAAAAAAGGGCGATCGCTCTCATTTTGTCGTTGCTTAATCAGGGTATGAAAAAAATAAGTTGAAAATCCCCAAGCTTTGTCAATACTGGTTTCTATGACTGGCATATTTAGCTTTTCATACCCTAAACAGCAACCCCTCTTATTCCTACTGACTACTGACAACTGACTAATGACTTCATTTACTGTACTTGAGAGCCGTGGGCGCGGGGGTCGGAGCTACTTGTTTTCACAGGCCCTGTGGGGGGAGTAAAATTAGAAACTTGACCGCCAGCTTGGGCGTGTGGCAGAGGTTTTCCTGCAATTAAAGCTTCTAAGTTAGCTTCCATAATACTGCGCGGCATTTCGCCCATCGTTTCCGCAACGGCGCTGCCTTTATCGTTCAAATAGACAAAGTGCGGAATGCCATCTACTCGATATTTGGTGATTTCTGGCAGCCATTTGTCATTGTCTACATTCAGCATCACAAAATTCATCGGTTCGGCGTATTTCTGTTTTATTTCGCTCAGATCTTTAGCCATTGCCTGACAGCTACCGCACCAATTAGCATAAAATTCCATGAGTGTCGGTTTGCCATTTACCAAAGCTGTTTCTAATGGCGTTGAAGCTTTTGCCATGTCGGTGAGACTGCTTGACGGCGTTTGGGTTTGCAGCCCGAAGAAGATCGATATTGAAAGGGCGATCGCGGTTAACACGATCAATAAGTTTCTGAGGCGCGTGGCGACTTTTGTTTCGGGATTTTTGGCGGCGGGGGCAACAGTTGACTTGGGGGAATTCTGGGTCATAAAATATATTGCAGTTTTATTTCGATGTTTGTATTTTAAATAATAAATTCAGATTATACCACATTTTGAGATAATCAGACCAATCTCATAAAAATTTTTGAAGAGGCCAGAATTAGGCCAAGTGCGCTAAAACATAAGATAACAAAGATTGTTTATAAATTACCGAGGACTTGCAGGGTGAAAAAACGGGTAACACTGACGTTTCCCCAACGATCAATCCAAATGCCTGTCACCTATCGACTGGCAAAGGATTTTAATGTTGCCGCCAACATTATCCGTGCTCAGGTGGCTCCCAATCAAGTGGGCAAGCTGGTGCTAGAGTTATCAGGGGACATCGACCAACTAGAAGCGGCGATCGACTGGATGCGATCGCAAAACATCGGCGTTTCCCTAGCCAGTCGGGAAATACTCATAGACGAAGATATCTGCGTTCACTGCGGTTTATGTACGGGGGTTTGCCCGACAGAAGCCTTGACCCTTGACCCAGAAAGCTTTAAACTAAGTTTTGCTCGATCGCGGTGTATCGTTTGCGAGCAGTGCATCCCTACCTGTCCGGTGCAAGCTATTTCTACTAACCTCTAGCCCCTGTAAAAACTCCTCTGGATCATGATCTTTTTTTTGCAGGATTCTCCTAATTGTGCCATTGGATGAAAAAAAACTCTTGGGTTTCCCTAACTCTACTTTTTGTTACTTATTTCACTTTTGGCTGGAAATTATCTGAGTTTGATGTTCCCCCGCACCTGACTTGGTTTCTAGCCATAGCTTCAATTTTAGTGTTGGCTGCCGCCTTGTCGTTCCCGTTGAGCAACACAAAATCCTTAATTATGGGGTTATTTTCGAGTGATCTGGGTGCTTTTATTTCTATTATTGTAGGAGCTTTTGTGGCAGTAGTAGTTATTGCTTGGATGCACCTTTTTGCTACTTGTTTAGTCTTGATTTCAGCCGGAGCTTTGGCAAGACTCGATATTCAAATGTCGGGTTGGAAAAATTGGCGGGCTTTTGCGGTATTAGCTACCATTTCTTTAACTGGTGTGGGGTTGGGCGGAGCGATCGAGTTTTGGTCAAGGACAGGCAGGCTCGTATTCTCTTAATGAGGAACGGGAAATTCATCCAACCAAATTCTATAACTCGCAACGGATATTTAGCCGAAAACTATCAGATCGCCCATCAATAAATACAGCTTATTTTTTTTCAATCCTCCACCCCCGGATTAATTCCCCGTTCCGTACCTTAATCATAGCAGTTTTCAAGCCGGGTGAGGTACAGCATCTCAATTGCCGATTCCCCGTTGCGCGTTACTAATTCCCAATTACTAATTACCCATTACCACTTACCGACAAACCTGGAGTATAACTGAAAACCCCTAGGGCAGTATTGAACTGTAGCGACTGTTTCTCAAAATGTTATTGCCAAGAGGCCGCAAGTCCCGCAGCCAAAAACTTATCGCAATAAAAAAGCAGCTTGAGAGAGCTGCTCGTCAGAATGCATGAGGTATTGTTTTTAGAATAGAGCAGGTTGAATTTGATCGGTGCTGGGTTACATTTTTTGATACCGGAAAATTGATGAGTGAATGGACGATCGTAAAATCGTCACATAGGAGGGTAGCATTGATGCTAAATTTCCCGACAATCAAGTTAGCGTTTAACTGTCCTTGCGCCCTACAGCCCTTCAGCGGTGGGGCCATTTTATTTTTAGGGAGAACTCAATAGCCGACTTTAACGCATCAGATGAGTCTGCCATTAGTTCTTGTATAAAATCTCCGCATTGCCACATCCTCATAATTAGAAAAGTTACGCCTCACATCCAGTCAAACCCGGTGGATTGCAAAATATTCGGTGGTTAAACGGACACACTTAGACAAAAACCAGTATTTTCACCGAAGTCATACCATTTTAGATTTTAGATTTTAGATTTTAGATTGGGGGAATGACTGATGAAGCTGGTGGTTTGGAGCTTGCGTAGGGTTGCATTATTTTTGGGAACTAATACCAAAAGTCCTCAGAAACCTGTTATTTTATGACAAACCCGGTTTCTGAGTGTATTAATTGAGATCGGGCCCGGTTTCTGGTTTAATAACTTTTTGGATTTCCTCGATCGCCCTAGTCGCCACTGCTTCAGGTCTTTCACCCACACCAGCAGAGACTCGGACATCTGCTTGAGTGTAGAAACGCTCTCGCTCTTTCAAAAGACTTTGCAGCTTAGATTTGATCTCGCCCTCCTGCAGTAAGGGTCGAGCTGTGTCCGAACGCAGTCGATCGTACAATTGATCTACAGGCACATCCAGCCAAACCACTACACCGTAGTGCAAGTAACCCCAATTCATCGATCGCGTCACAATACCGCCGCCCGTAGCCACGACCGAATTTTGATACGCAGACAACTCCCCAAGCACTTTACTTTCTAGTTCCCGAAAAGCCTCTTCCCCTTCTCGATCGAAAATCTCAGCAATTGACTGATTAGCAACTCGAACAATTAGTTCATCAGTATCAAAAAAACGGTATTTTAATTTTCTTGCCAAAATCCGCCCCACCGTTGTTTTTCCCGCACCCATCATCCCGACAAGATAGATATTTACTCCCCTCAACCCATCCACTGCCAAATCCTCCGATATTTTTCTATTTTTTCAGGTTAATCGATCCGCTACTGGGGCTATCCTCGTCATCAAACTCATCACCCTCATCCAATCCCCAATCATCCTCTGCTTCTGCCATAGGATTTATTGGTGGTTCATCAGCGGGTTTAGGAATTTCCCCTCCCGGAGGAACCAGCACTCGATACTCCGCATCGTATACAGACTCAGTTTGCCCCACCCCAGACTGGCTCGGATCTCGATAGCCGTAAGAGTATACTGAGCCCGCCCAAGACTTGCTTTTCGGTTCCTGCTGAGCTTCGTAAGCCCTCGGATTTGCCGGTGGAACATCATTTACCTGCGGTTGATCGGGAAAATCGCGATCGTCCCCCCAATCGTCATCACCCCCTTGAGAGCCGGATTTTGAGCCATCTGAGACCCAATCATCCTCATCGTCTGCCGCTTGATAAGTCCCTGATGGAGCGTAATTCTTCCCCCCATCAGGGTTCGGAGTTTCTTGCAGGAAAGTCCGGGTACTGTAATCCGCCGACGTGCCGCCCTCAGTTCGGTAGGAAGCAGCAGCCTGAGTTTGGCTATTTTCCCTATTTAGATCGGGGTCAATTTCCAGCTTTCTAGGAGGGGGAGGCGGCGTGTAAGGCGTTCTCATGTCCTCTGGGAAAGTATCGGGACTGCTGCGACTGTCGCGGCCGGTGCGGTCTCGCCTTGGAGATAGATAATTTGAAAAAGCGAGCAAACCAGAAATCAATAAAGATGTGATAGCTCCCACCGCCATGCTCAGCAGAATCCAGATAGATAAAGGCAAAGCGGGCGATCGAACTCCCAAAAACACCAGCGATAATGCCGGCTCCACATTTTGCAGGGCAAAAATAGTTAGCCCTACCACAATCACAAGCAAAAAAACAGGACGCATATCAAAATTTAATTTGTAATTTGTAAATCATTAATAACTAATAACTAATGACTAATGACTAATGACTAATTATTACTCTTCTTCCTTCCAGCGTTTTAGAGGAACGCAATCAATCCCCAACTGGTCTAAAGCGCGAGCCACCACAAAGTCTACCAAATCTTCAATAGTTTGCGGATTGTGATACCAAGCAGGAATCGCTGGTACAATTCTAGCTCCAGCTTCCGCCAAGGTAGTCAAATTCCGCAGGTGAATCAAGCTAAAAGGCGTTTCGCGAGGCACGAGTACCAATTTCCGCCCTTCCTTGAGCTGAACGTCGGCCGCTCTTTCGAGCAAATCCGAACTCAAGCCAGCCGCCAACTTGCCTAGTGTACTCATGCTACAGGGAATAATCATCATCCCTTGGGTACGAAAGGAGCCACTAGCAATATTAGCACCGACATCTTGCCAGGGATGGCATCGGAGTTTACCCATGGTGGTTACTCCTGCTTGTTCCCGCCAGAATTCCTCTTGTAGCGTCGGTTCTGCGGGCATTCGAGTGTTCTGTTCGCTTTGCCAAACCATGTAAGTAGATTTCGATGCTACCAGTTCGATCGCGCGATCGGCTTCCAACAAATATTTCAATGTTCGCACCGCATAAATCAGTCCCGATGCTCCAGTAACTCCTACGATTAGGGGGTAGTTATTCGTCATTAGTTATTTGTTAGTTGTGGGTTGACTGTTGACTGTTGACTGTTGTTAGTAATTAGTTGTTATATCAAATTTGTTAGCATCAGAATTCTTCCTATATCTCTTTTCGACCTCTGCGTGAATCAGCGTCAATCCATTGTTATCTGCGGTTAATACATTCTCTTTTTTTCACCGCAGATATAGGCAAATTAACACAGATTCACGCAGATAAGTTATATGAATTCTGGTTGCACCGTCCGTGATTGTTGACTGTTGGCTGGATTTGACGCCCGACGATGCTATCGGATTTGATATTAGTCCTTAATTATTAATTGATGATTGCTGAGTATAGTTTCCCGCCCACTTCTTAATACTTAGTTGCCAGACAATGACAACTAAGTATTGAGAAAAGCCAACTGTCAACCGTCAACTGTCAACTGTCAACTGTCAACAAATTATTCATCATCATCAAAAGCTTGGCTGCCGCCACCAACTGCAACTAAATCAATTTGCTGGCGGTAGTAGTCAACACTTTTGACTTGAACTTCTACCCGATCGCCCAAACGGTACTGATTGCGGTTTTTGCGGCCCACCAGAGTTTGCTGGCGCGATCGATATTCGTACCAGTCATCCTTGAGCGAAGAAACGTGTACCAATCCCTCAACTCGCAGGATGTCGCTCTCCGGCGGCCGCACCTCTATTTCCACAAAGAAACCGTAAGACTGCACACCTGTAATCAAACCCTGGAAAGTTTGCCCGGTGCGTTCTTTCATCAATCCGGTTTTCTTCAATCCCTGCAAATCGCTTTCGGCATCCTCAGCAACTCTTTCGCGTTCGGTTAGGTGTACTACTACCGATGCAAACTCAGTCTCAAATTCGTGGTGCAAATCTGGGGGGAGAACATTCCAAGTAATTTGACCGTGACAGGAAGAATGGTGCAAGTCAACTTTTTCCTTAGCCCGTGTTGTGCGGCTGCTGCGGCCTTGCTCGAACACCGCTTGCAACACCCGCAGCACCAGCAAATCGGCGTAGCGGGAAAGCGGCGAAGTGCAGCGCGTGTAACCCTCTGACAGCCCCAAACCGAAGTGTGGCTTGGGAGTGGTGCTGTAAACAGCGGGCTTCATGGTGTCTTCAAGCAGGTAGGTGAGAACTCTTTCCGACTTCAGGCCGGCAAACTGCTGGGTAAATCGCTGAAAGTCCAAGGGCAAAACTTCTTCTTCGGTTTCGAGATACAGTTCGCCTCCGAGGTTGTTGGAGAGTTTGATGAACTCTTGAATGTCTGCCGGGTCTGGCATCGGTTGGACGCGGTAAATTGCTGGGACTCCCAAGGCTTGCAGGTGGGTGGCGACAGCTTGGTTGGCGAGTACGACTAACTCGGAGACAGCCGACTGAGCGGGGGGAGCCGTTGCAAAAGCTCCTAATTCGCCTTCGTCGTCGAAGTGAGAGTTAGCGTCGGGCAAATTTAGTTCAAAAGCTCCTCGCTTGAGCCTTGTCTGTCTGGCAGCCTGTGAGGCGGCACCGAGTTGATCTAGGAAAGGACGGAGGGCGGAGGATAAAGGGTGCTCTTCGGCATCGCCTGGTTCGAGAATTGCTTGAGCTTGCTCGTAGGTGAGGTGGTAGTCAATTTGAATGACGCTGGCTTGAATCTCGTATTCTAGGAGTTCTCCTGATTCATCTAGGGTGAGCAGTATGCTGAAGGTCAGCCGTTCGCTGTCAGGCAGCAGGGAGCAGCGCTCGTTGAGGGTTTCTGGCAGTACGGCGATGATTTTTTCTCCCAGATGGGCGGCGGTGCCTCGCTTGCGGGCTTCGCGGTCGATCGGGGTTTCTGGCTGCACGTACTCGGCGGCGTCGCTGATGTGGATTCCTATTTGCCAGCGGCCGGGCTTCAGGGTTTCGATCGACAAAGCGCGTTCCACTGGCGGATCGGAGAGGAAGGATGTCGGGTCAAACTCGTTTTCGCCTCCTCCTTCGGAGAGATTTTCCTCCGGGGCTTGAGGAGCATTGTTTTCGCTGTTGCTTGTTCCCGGTTCGTTTTTGCTGAAGCTAACAGTCAGAATGTTACGCAAATCTAGGCGTTTTTTGATGTCGGTTTTTTTGACTTTGCTCGGCAAATTTTCGGCTGCTTTGATGACGGCGGCGGGGAACGATCGCGGCAAGTCGTGTTTGCAGCATACGATGTCGAGGTCGTCAGCGGCTTCGGCGTCGGAACCGAGTACCTGTACTACTTTGCCGACTGGGCGATGGGTGCCGAGGGGGTAGCGTTTGACTTCGACGTGTACTAGGTGGTCGATCGCCTCTTGGAGATTTGTGCCATTTGCGAGCAAGTCTAGTTCAAACAACAGGCGATCGTCCAGGGGGATTGCTCTGTAGCTGACGCGGCCGGTAGGGGTGGCGGTTTGCTTGACTCGCGCTAGTACCGAGGGGTTGGCGCGTTCGAGGATGAGCATGACTTCGCCTTCGGGCGATCGGCGGCGGCTACCTTCTTTGATGATTTTGACTAAGACTCGATCGCCATTCCAAGCTGTCGAGAGGTGACTTTCCCGCACATAAACGTCTTCTGAACCTTCGGCGTCTTGAATTGCAAAGCAAAATCCTTTGCTCGAACAGCGCAGTTTTGCTTCTACTACGTCGTCTTCAGCTACTCGGCGATAGCGGCCTTTGTCTTTGACTAATATGCCAATTTTCTCTAGAGCTTCTAATGCGATTTGAAGTTTGAGTTGA
Organism: Microcoleus sp. AT3-D2; assembly: GCF_036705715.1. Classification (NCBI taxonomy): domain Bacteria; kingdom Bacillati; phylum Cyanobacteriota; class Cyanophyceae; order Oscillatoriales; family Microcoleaceae; genus Microcoleus; species Microcoleus sp. AT3-D2. The sequence continues at coordinate 83,475 of NZ_JAUBVE010000003.1, forward strand.
CTGGTGGCGTCGTTGCAGTCGAGTTTTTTCTCCAATGCTTTAGGAGCCACTAATTTGTCTTCTGTAAAATTTGCCAGCAGTGCAGCGATAGAAAATTCCATGTAGCGATCGATCCTCTTGTTTCCAGCAATTAGTCTAAATTTTGGCGAAATCAGCCGCACCCCCTCGGGCCCTCGTAGTGCCTGCTTCCCAACAAATGCGCGGATTAATAGGTGGAGACGCGAGCACAGCCACCTTGTTTCATCGCGAGGTTTTTTTGAGATTCTCTCCCGACACCGGCTTGGTGCTAATTGTCTGCTGTCTGTCTTGAACTGACTGCTGACGGTGCAGACAACTGTCCCGCACGCTATTCCCCAATACAATTTTTTAGCGTTGGTTTGTTTGCTTTTAGGTCAGCAGCGCCGAGCACTTCGCGAATTAGAAAGCCCCTGTCGGTTCTTAAAAGATGGCTCGATACTGAAAGCGACGGCTTGAGTCGAGGATGAGCCGATGGACGGAGGGAGAGGGATAAAATTTGCATTTCTTCCTTCTGCCTTATTCCTTCTGCCTTGTTCCTTCTTCCTTTTGAAGTGCCTCTTGCTTCTTGCTTTAGCAAAGAATTTACCGGATCTTTAAGGCACAATTGCTAGTAGCTCGCTGCTGCGATGCCCCTGTTTTTTTGCACGCGATCGGCCCTTGCGGACAGAGGTGCAACGAGCGGGTCGGGAGCAATCTGTGCTGTAGAAAGTGCAAGGTACACAAAACCGGAGACTTTTACTACTTTTGCTTAGTTGCTGTGCCATCTCCTATAGGTAGAAATGACGCCCGGTGCTTGTTAGCTTAAACTGCCGGATGTGGGAGGGGGTTTAGTGGCGTGAAAGGTTGCGCGGATGACTCACCTTTAATTTATTGTATGTTGAATATGTGCTTTCAGAAAATTGTTTTCTCAGGGCTGTACTACACTTAAGTCATAAGCCCCTTCTGGTTTCGGGGTCAAAAAATTATGTTTGCTGAATTTCGCGCCCTTTATCCCGCTGGACAGTTAATTTGTGAGTTGCTGACTGTTCATCACGGTAAGTTTGTTGTTCGCTGTCTGGTTCAGGTTGACGGCAAAACTCTTGCTACGGCTATGTCGGCTGCTGAGTCTGTTGAGGATGCTGAAGACCGCGCCCGGTTGCGAGCGATCGCTGTCCTTGGATCTGCTGCGCCCGATCGTGCGATCGCGACTGTTGATCCGGCTCCGGTTGCTCCGGTTGCTCCGGTTGCTTCGGTTGCTGCTGTTCCCCCTCCTCCTGCCGTTTCCCCGGCTGCTGCTGTTCCCCCTCCCCCTCCTCCTGCGGTTCCGGTTCCTGTTGGGCCGACAAGTGTTCCTCTTCCGGTTCTAGAAATGCCTGTTGCTGACAAATTGCCGGAAACAGATCAAAGCAATTTTGTCAAGACTGAAGCGAAATTAAATGAAGAGCCGATCGCACCTGTACCGGAACCGTTGCCGCCAACGGTCGATCGGACGGAGGCTACTGGGTTTGTACCAAAGCAGTTAGACTCGGACGCTTGGCTTTCTTCTAGCTACGGCGAACCGATCACGGAACTGGAGATGCCGACTTCTAGCCAAAGTGAACTGCTACAGGGTGCGGCTGAAGTCAGGGAATTGCAACCGATCGCAGTGGGAATCCCCAGCGATGCGATCGAGGATAATTCTGATACGATCGCCCAAATAGACGCCATCCTCAAACGCCTGCAATGGAAGAAAAAACAGGAAAGCGACTGTCTCGAACAAAATTACGGCAAGTCGTCTCAGAGAGAGCTTTCTACGGAAGAGTTGGTAGATTTCCTCGAATATCTGGAAATCTACAGCAGAACCACTGAGGAAATCAAGCGGTTGGGCTGGACAGCCAACCAAGGAAAAGATTATCTCAAACAAGGTTATGGCAAAGAAGCGCGCCATTTCTTAAATCAAGTAGAATTGCTCGACTTCCTGCAATATCTCGAATCTTTGCCCTAGTAATTATGTAGGTTTCTAGGTGTGATGTTTTTGGAGAAAAAGCTACATATAGCAGTTTTCAATTGTATAAAATACAGTAAGGACTTAACTATGACGCCGTATCAGGCGCCCCACGATCTGTAATTCACTCCACTGAAAACTGCTATATGACTGTTAAAAATTAAAAATCAAAAATGAAGAATATTTCCTCATTTTTGATTTTTAATTTTTCATTTAGACGACAGCGGCGATCGGGCGGCTGGCGGAAGGACGGCGATCGATCACTTGATCTACTAATCCGTAGTCCTTTGCTTCTTCAGCGGACATGAAGAAATCCCGTTCGGTATCTTCTTCAATGCGAGAAAGCGGCTGACCGGTATGGTTGGCAAGATGTTCGTTCAGGCGGCGTTTGTGGTACAAAATCTCTTTGGCCTGAATTTCAATATCGGTTGCTTGTCCTTGAGCTCCGCCTAGAGGTTGGTGGATCATAATCCGGGAGTGAGGCAAACTCATCCGCTTGCCTTTAGCGCCGGCACTCAACAGAAAAGCGCCCATGCTGGCTGCCAAACCGAGACAAATAGTGCAAATGTCGGGGCGGATGTGGTTCATCGTGTCAAAAATGCCCATACCTGCTGTTACCGAACCCCCTGGGGAGTTGATATAGAGGTAAATATCTTTCTCCGGGTCTTCGGCGTCTAAAAATAGCAATTGGGCAACGATCAGGTTAGCCAAGTCTGAGTCAACCTGTTGGCCCAAGAAGACGATGCGATCGCGCAGGAGTCGCGAGTAAATGTCAAAGGCGCGTTCGCCGCGACCGGATTGTTCTATAACTGTTGGGATCATTGACGCCTGCCTGCCTATTACGTATCTTTTTTTAATTTTAGCGATTAGGGCTCAGTTATAGTTAGCGATCGGTGGCGGGCGATCGAGAAATCGGCAAAATCCTTTAGCTGGGCGGGGTTGGGGCGTTAATTTGTGGAAATTGTGGCGGGGGTGCGATCGGATTTCCGATCCCGCAGGCGATCGATGTTGAGGAAGCGGACATCAATAAACGTTAAATGTTGTTATGTGGCGATCGTATCATTGCCAGAACTCAAATCGCTCGATCGCGGCTGACACTAGGAAAATGGTCTAGAAACTCCGCAGGGCGAATCACGAACTTCGAGACAATCAAGCACAGTCTTCATCGGGACGCGAGTGCCGATTAACACAAGATTTCCCCCTAAAATATCGGGGTCGCTATGAAAGATAGTAGCTGCGTATTGCAAAGAAAAGATTGTGACATCAAGACAATCTTCTTCACTCCAGGTATCACTTTGCTCGAACGATATGTTAGTTTCCATCGCTAAATCCCCACTGGAATTCCATCGCATGAATTTTTTCTATCAAAGCTGAAACTTTAATCGGTGAATTATCAGGTATGGCAGTATTCAGGACTGATATCGTTTCCGGTTGTATCGGAATGATTTAACCGCAGAGGGCGCAGAGAACGCAGAGGGAGAGAATACAGAGATGAATACAGGACGATGCTACCGGATTTGATATGACGTACTCCGACTAAAGAAACCTGGTTTTTTACCGAATTTGTGGGCTGTAATGCGTCTTCTCGTAAAAAGCCCGGTTTCTGGCCCCCTACCTCAGTCCTGCTTCTCAAATTTTAATCAGCAAACCACGGCGATACATTCCATACAAAATTAACCACCAAAATAATACCGCTGTCACGGCAAATGCTAGAGAACCATTCAGCGGTCCCGCCCAAGGCACAAACCAGTTTTCATAAATCCAAGTGTAGGTTGTTGGAGCATTTGCACCAGTACCGATATGAGTTTTCAAAAGGATTCTGGCGACTATACCGGAAGCCACAAATAGGAAAATAGCATTCAATCCCATGATTTCAAACGGTCTCCCCCATTTCCAATTTCGCACTTCAATTGTTTCGTAGCAAGCTGCTAGCAATAGCAAGGCCCAACCAGCAGTAAAAACTACATAAGAACTTGTCCAAAGTTGTTTGTTGATCGGAAATAAAAATCCCCACAAGTGTCCGATTACCACGCAACTGAGGCCGCAGATTGCTAAGTTGATACTGGTGCGGGTTTTGATTTGCTGTACTCGCAGCCATTCTCCGGTAAAGTAGCCTGTGAGGACTGTGACAACTGCGGGTAAGGTACTCAACAATCCTTCTGGATCGAAGGGGCCGCCTTTGTACAGGTGTTGGCTACCGAGAATTAGCCGATCGACATATCCTCCTAGATTCCCTTCTGGCGTGAGTTCGCCGGCAGTGTACCCCCCTACAGCAAATACGGTTAGTGCGCCCCAATAGCCCAAAAGTACGGCAACAGCGAGCAGTTTTTGATTGCGGGGGGAAAGGTTGAGAATGGCGATCGCACTGATAAAGTAAGCTAAGCCGATGCGCTGCAATACTCCCATGATGCGGATTTTACCGAAGTTTTCCACTGGGGCGTTGTTGAGAAGTACGTCAAGGGCGATCGAAGATGTATTTAGCAGCAATCCTAATATAAATAGAATCGCGGCGCGGCGCGCAATTCGCCAGTAAATATTTGAAGAAGGAAGAAGGAAGAAGGAAGAAGGAAGAGGGTTTTTGCCGGATTCAGATTTTTCCTTTGTTTGTGTGATTTTTGAGGTTTCTATTCCGGTTTTTGGATAATTTTGAAGATATTTAGACAGCGAGAAAGACATCGCGCAGCCAACGATGAACAGGAAAAAGGGAAATACTAAGTCTGTCGGCGTACAGCCGTGCCATTCTGCGTGTTCTAGTGGCGGATACACCTGTTCCCAACTGCCGGGGTTGTTGACTAAAATCATGGAGGCGATCGCAATTCCGCGAAAAACATCAAGAGATTTGAAGCGCATAAATTAAGTTATTTGTTCACTGTTCACTGTTCACTGTTCACTATCTTAGGTGATGCCCATTTCCTAATTCTTTTCGGCCCAATGCCCAATGCCCAATGCCCAATGCCCAATGCCCCATGCCCCATGCCCCATGCCCTATTCCCTATATCTCTATTCCTTCCAGAGTCATAATGACTGCATTTTTCATCAACATATCGCAGCGTTCTGCATAAAAAGATGCTGCCTTATCATACTTGTTGATTTGCAAAACGCGCAGAAACATTTGCCTTGCTTGCGCGAATTGCTGCTGGTAGTGAAAAAAAATTCCCTGTTCAAAATAAGTTTGAGTTTGTGCTTTTAGTTCGATCATTGTAGGGGAGTCGCCATCGTAAATTTCAAATACAGCAACAGGTGTTTGTTTTCCTTTTACTTGAACGCGATCGAGAAACCGACACTTGTAATGTTGAGGATCGTCTATCCGGCAAAGGGTTTGGACGCTAGCTACAATAGCAACTCCATAAAGCTTTGTCAATCCTTCCACGCGGGAAGCTAAATTAACCGCATCAGAAATCACCGTACTTTCCATTCGTTCCGCTTCGCCAATCGTACCTAACATTAAAGTCCCCGTATGCAAACCAATCCCTATCGAAATAGGTTGATAGCCACTGTTTTGCCTGTGTCTGTTATAAATTTTCACTTGATGCTGCATCTCAATTGCTGCTTGCACAGCATCTTCAGCCCTGTTAGGAAACAAAGCCATAATCCCGTCACCAATATATTTATCTATAAAACCGTTGTACTCGCGGATAACTGGGCCAACTCGGCTTAAGTAAGAGTTAAGAAATTCAAAGTTTTCTCGGGGAGACATACTTTCTGACAGACTTGTAAATGAGCGAATGTCGGCAAACATAATCGTCATTTCTGCTTGTACAGAGTCTCCTAGTCTGGCATCAACGATGCTTTCTCTTTTGAGAAACTTTAAAAATTCACGGGGTACAAAACGGGCTGATGCGGCTGCAATTTTTTCGAGTTCGCTTTTGCTGGACTCGATTTGATTGAGCGATCTAAATGCTCTCAGTGCTGTGACAACTGTGGTAAATAATTTTTTGTTAGTAAGTTCTGTTTTGGTTTTATAATCATTGATATCGTAGCTGACAATTACTACATCTTCTGGTACTTGTCCGGGCTGTCCAGTGCGTAAAATAATTCGCACAATTTGATTATTTAAAATATCGCGGATGTATTTAACTACTTCCAAGCCTGCTTCTTCTGTTTCCATAACTACATCGAGTAAAATCAATGCTATGTCGTAGTTATTTTGAATTATTTCTTTAGCTTCTTTTCCTGAGTAAGCGCTGATAAATGTTATACTCTTACCTTCAAATTTAAAATCGTTTAAGGCTAGTTTAGTAATATTATGAATTTCTATTTCATCATCTACAATTAAGATTTTCCAACTTTCTTCTAGCGGTTTTTCTTCCGCCTCCTCTTCCTCGGCAAATATTAATTCATCGTCCCCCGCCACGATTAATTCGTCATCGCCTGCAGCCAACAGGTTTTTACTAGCTTCTGACATATATCGTTCTCCTATATAAAACTTATATCCATGTTGGCGGTCTAATAACTAACTGCTCATTTTAGCGGGAAATTCAATCATAAATCTTGTTCCTTTATTTACTTGACTTGTGCAGCTAATTGTGCCTTTTAGTTTTTGAGTAACAAGGTTATAAATAATGTGCAGTCCCAATCCCGTGCCTCCCTGACCTCTTTTGGTGGTAAAAAACGGTTCAAAAATTTTACTGAGATTTTCTGGATCAATTCCTTTGCCGTTATCGGCATATTCAAATATTAGCCGATCGCCCTCTAGTTTGAAATCAAAAGCCAGAACTCCTGCGTCTTCTCCATCGTAGGCGTGAATTAGGGAATTCAACACTAGATTTGTCACAATTTGACACACTACGCCGGGGTAACTGTCCACGACTATATTTTCATCACACTTAATCTCTATTTTGTGCTTAGTTCTTTTTAGTTTGGCGGTTAAGGATGTCAAAATTTCCTCTAGATAGTTTTCAACATTAAACGTGCGTTTTAACTCGCTCGACTGATCTACAGCTACTTCTTTAAAACTGTGAATCAAGTCGGCTGCCCGCGTGAGGTTAGATAAGATCATATTACTGCTTTGCACGGCGGTATCCAGAAACTTTTCTAACTCAGAACGTTTTATTTGGCCGTTACTGTAAACCTCAAAAAACTTTGTGGCTTTTTCAGCAAGCAAGGAGGCGGCGGTGATGCCGATGCCGATGGGAGTATTGATTTCGTGGGCAACACCTGCAACCAACCCTCCGAGGGCAGCCATTTTTTCCGATTCTACCAGTTTATTTTGAGCCGATTTTAAGTCTTCTAAAGTTTGGGAGAGCTCGGAGGTACGCTGCTGTACTAAATTTTCGAGATTCTGATTGAATTGGTGCAAGTTGGCGTAAAGTTGGGCATTTTTGATGGAGATAGAAATTTGAGAAGACAGCAGTTTTAATATTTCTAACCTGTCTTGTGTAAAAGCGCCTGTAGTCAGATTGTTTTCTAAATATAGAATGCCAGTGAGTTGGCCTTGATTAATTAACGGAGTGCAAAGAATTGATTTAGGTTGAACTGCCATTATATAGGGTGTGCGAGTAAATTGTCCTTCGCGGCTGGCATCGTTTAAAACTATACTTTCCTGGGTGCGGGCGACGTAATTCACAACTGCAACTGCCAGCAAAGTTACTTCTCGATCTTCGGCTACAAAATCTATCGGAATTGATTGCATGACAGCAACGCGATCGACATCTACAGATCCTGATGCTTCAATCACCCATTTACCCTCTTTTTCTAGTATTAAAAAGCCTCTTTGCCCCCCGGCATTTTCAATAACAATTTTCATCATTTTTGCCAGCAGTTTGTCTAGAACTATTTCCCCGGCTAAGGTTTGCGATGCTTTAACTGCTGTGGTCAAGTCTAGCACGCCTGCACTGTCCTTCGTAGTGGAAGCGCTGCTGGTAGATTTGTGAGTTTCAATATTAGTTGAAATCGAGCTTGAAGTTAGCAAATGCGAGTATTTCGATTCTAAATGCGCTGCTTTGGCTGTTGCTCCCCAGCGCTGATAGCAATAACGCGCTTCTGTCAAGTAAGTTTTAGAATTTTTTTCTCGTCCTATCGATAGATAAAATGCTCCCGCCAATTCTGCTGCTATTGCTTGTACTTGTATGTATCCGTTTTCTTGGGCTCCTTCAATTGCGCGATCGTAATATTCCATTGCTCTCACCACATTGCCCAAAACACGCGCTTTTTCTGCCGTAAGTAAGTCGCATTTGTGCTGAAGATTCATAGGCGCAAAAAACGCTTTTTGTTGCAATTTTTTCCGGTTACTGACAGCGTAAAAAATATGCTCTTCTTGTTCCTCATTTATGGCAGATGGATAGGCTGCTAGGCGGGCTAGAGAATCGTAAAACTGGTAGTCGGAAACATTAATAAAGCCTGCAACTCCGTCTAAATATACTTCGGCTTGCGCTGCATTTTCTAGCGCTGTAGCGGTATCTCCAAATAAATACGCTAGTATTAATTTTTGCAAATAAAAGTGCTGTAATCCCACCCGATCGTTAGCTTTCAACAGCAGCGACAACAATTTTTCTTCGCTGTATGCTTCACCTAATACAAGGTGTGGACTTTCCAATTTTCCCATCAGTTGCAAAATAGTTTGCCGATATATTTGATTCCAAGTCAATACAGTTTCTTGTTTGAGTTGAAACAGCAAATGGTTGTAACTTACCATTCTCCGTTCCAGTTGTGGCAATTCTTGACCGATGAAATACAAAGACTGACAAATATTTACCGCTGCATATCCAACACATTCTAAATCCCCATTTTCTAGCGCGCTTTGATAAGCCTCCTCTAATAGTGGCAAAGATTCTTTAACGTGATGCTTGCCGTTCATCAAAATAAATGCTACTAAATTAAGCGTTTTGCTTTTGAATTCTAACGCATTTAATTTATCGCTCAAAGTTAAAGCTAATTTACCGAAGAGATCGCCCGATTCAATATCTCTAACTATTCCTTTTAAAATTGCTCCGTAATTAGCATAACCAAAGGCAGAAAAAGTAGAGTTTCCGTAATTAATAGATAAATTCACTTGCTCGCACACAATCAGCGGCAACAGCACAGGTTCAACTATAAATGTAGCTGACAACATACTGGAAAGCACGCGCATAGTTGCTAATTTGTGCGGATTTGTCATAATCGGCAAGTTAATTAAATCTTCTATTTGTTTGTCGGTTAAATAAGCTGCTGTTTTAACCAGTGCTTGCTGAATGTGGAGGGGAATCGGCGATTCTGGAAAGTTGATTCCTAACATTTTTAGTGCTTCCAGACCAATTTTTACCGATTCTTGGAGTTTTGTTTGCATCGCACAAGCTATGATTTTGATTTCAAACACTTTGATTTTATCTAGTTCATTTTTTGCGTGTTGCAGGACAATTGTCGCCCATTTTTCCATTGGTTCAAAGTCGGTATTGAGGTAAGCAGCTTCTGCTGCTGACTCGTAGAGTGCAAGAGTCAAGTCGTAGTCAGTTTGCCAACTTTCGGGGGGCAGCAGTTCAATACCTGCGGTTAAATATTTCAGGGCAAGTTCGTAAGCCGCACTTGCTTTTGCTTTGCGGCCTGCAATTAAATTTAATTGGCATAATTGAAATTGTTCTAATTGGCTGCTGAGGATTTTTTTTGCTGAATTTAGTTGGTTTACTGTATCGAAAATATGCTCTTCTAATTGCTCTGGCGGTGCATTTTGTAGTAAAAAATTGCCTATTTTTAGATGAATTTCTTGTTTTTGATTATCGGATATTAAAGCATAAGCTGCTTGCTGAACTCGCTCATGCAAAAATTTGTAAGTTGCGCTCAAAACATCAGCCACTGGTAGGGAAAATTCATCGGTAAAGTCTCTAGATATTGTGTCGGTTACTTCTGTGCTTGCTGCTAGTGCGATCGGAATTTTGTAGGCGTTATTCACGAGCAAAATCAGACCGGACTGAAGTGCCTCACTGAGGTCTGTTGCTGCGGACGCCAGAGGTTTTTCGGCGAGTGTTGAGAGAATTTTTAAATCAAATTTGTTCCCGATACAAGCGGCTAATTTAAGCAGTTCTTGAGTATTCTCTGAAAGTTTCTGAATATTATCTATCATTAATTCTACAACATTGTCAGTTATTCCCATTTCTTGTATTTGTTCGATATCCCACTGCCACTCGCCTGTGACATGGCATTTTTTCACAATTGGCTCTGAGATTGGTTGCGCTAAGCCCGACAGGTTAGGTTTAGCTAGCTCGACCACATTATTCGAGGGTGAAAGTTTAAATTGAATCAAACTTTTTGAGTAAAGAAATTTTATTAATTGTGTTAAAAAGAATGGATTTCCAGCGGTTTTTCGCAACAGCAATTCTGCTAAACTTAGGGATTTTTCGGGGGCGCAGTTCAAAGTATCGGCAACGAATTGGTTGACGCTGCTTATATCTAAAGGCGAAAGGGCGATCGCCCTTACAGTGCCACCTGCTTTTTTAATGGCTTCGGCGGTCAGCATTAGGGGATGATTTGCATCTACTTCCTGCTCTCTATAAGCTCCAATTATTAATAAATATTGAGTTTCCAGGTCAGTTGCTAGCAGTTCTATTAACTTGAGAGATGCTGAATCGACCCACTGCAAGTCGTCCAGGAAAATTACTAGTGGGTGTTCTTTTTGAGCAAAGACGCGGATGAAGTTTTGAAATACTAAATTCAAGCGATTTTGAGATTCATTTGCTCCTAAATCTGGGACGGGGGGCTGCGGCCCGACAATTAGTTCTACTTCGGGAATAGCTTCAATAATTACTTGGCAGTTGCCGCCGAGTGCTTTTAAAATTTTTTCTTTCCAAACATGAATTTCTGCAGCATTTTCTGTGAAAATTTGCCGCAACAAATCTTGAAAAGCTTGGAGCAAAAAAGCGTAGGGAATATCGCGCTTAAATTGCTCAAATTTGCTGTCAATAAAATACCCGTTTTCCCGCCGACTCGGCTTGTAAACTTCATATACTAACGACGATTTGCCCACACCTGCATAACCAGAAATCAGTACGATTTCTGTATTGCCCCGCCTCATCCGCTGGAAGATACTGAGAAGCATATTAACTTCTACTTCTCGCCCGTAAAATTTTTGGGAAATTTGCAGGTGACTTGACTGATCTTGCTCGCCGAGGCTTATGTGGGAAATTGCGCCTGTAGTTTGCAGTTGATCGAGACAATTTTCCAAGTCATACAAAAGTCCGAAAGCACTTTGATACCTGTCTTCTGCTGTTTTTGCTAAGAGTTTTATGACGATGTCGGAAACGACTTGAGGAATCTCCTTGGTTCCTACTTGATTGATTCTGCCTTCGATGCTTCTGCTTTCTACTTTTTGCTTTCTGTTTTCCCAAGGAGAAACGGGCGTTTTGGCAATATGGCAGTGTACTAATTCCATGGGATCGATCGCCTGAAAAGGCAATTCGCCACAAAGCATCTCATAAAAGGTGACGCCTAAAGAATAAAAATCGGTGCGGTAGTCGATCGCCCGATTCATGCGTCCCGTTTGTTCAGGAGACATATAGGCGAGAGTGCCTTCGAGTAAATGGGGATGGCTGGGGGCGGGGTTTTCGCCCGGTAGCAGGGAGGCGATCGCAAAATCAGCAATCTTGACATCTCCTGTCTCGATATTGACAATAATATTGCTGGGTTTAATATCCTTATGGATGATGTGGTGTTCGTGGAGTTGCCCAAGAGTTTCTGCTAGTTTGATGCCAATATGCAGAAATTGTTGTAACTCTAGCTGGTTGTTGCTGAGAAAGTCTTTTAGGGAAATCCCACCAAAATCTTCTAAAACTAAAACCGGAAAGTGATTGTATGTTTCTATTTTGTAAAGCTTGACTATTCCGGGGATATTCAAATTTTTAAGAATTTCGGATTCGTGCAGCAGTTGGGATATTTGCGCTGGGCTAGGGTATGGCGGCGTGAGAGTTTTGAGGATAACGGGTTTTTGTTCCTCAAGCTGCAGACCTCGATAAATAACTGTGTGAGGGTTTGTATAAAGTTCTCCGTCAATGCGGTATCCCGGAATAGAAATCATGATAGTTAGGGGTAATTTCAAAGATGCGGCTATACAATTTTAGATTTTAGATTTTAGATTTTAGATTGGGAATGATTGATGATATGAGGGTTTGGATCGCGGGCTTAGAGTTGCATTCTTTTTGGTCACAAGTATTATTAAGTAAGTGAAAATACACATCGTCGGTCGAGTGCGGTTTTTACGGCAGTAAACTGGCTACTATTATATAGCTTAGCTAAATCCATCCCTAAAGAGTCCTCCTAGATACTTTTTTTGTCGCTTATTTAGTTATCTATATTTTAGTCTTCAAAAAATCAGAAGTCGCACTTTGCTATCCCGCCAGTGCCAAAATAAACGGGTGCGTGCAAATCAACAGCTAAAATCTAAAAAAATCATGCAGAATATAACTGCCTCAAATCCAGCTAATGCGACCGATCGCGCTTTTGGCACCGCAGACATTCAATTGCTGGTAGTGGATATAGACGGCACGATCGCAGGTTTGTCAAATACCATCCGAGAACCAGTCAAGCAGGCAATTTTGGCTGCCGAGTCACGGGGAGTGAAAGTAGCCGTCGCTACGGGCAGGATGTACCGCTCAGCTTTGCGTTTTCACCGCGACATCGGCTCAACATTGCCACTGATTTGCTACCAGGGTGCATGGATTCAAGATCACGCTACTCAAAAACGGCTGCGACACTTGCCGCTGTCGAAAAAAACTGCTCTGCAACTGTTAGATTATTTTGAAGAAGCGCATTTGCGATCGCTCCTTTCGATCCATTTCTACATTGACGACCAACTTTACGTGCCGGAAATTACCGCAGCTACCCGAATTTATGCCGAACGATCGGGCATTGAACCAATTGTGATTAAAGATTTGCGGCGAGATATTCCGGGGGAACCGACGAAAGTTTTGGCTTTGTGCGAGAATCCAGGGGTACTCGACGGCTTGCTCAGCAGTATGCGGCAGCGCTACACGCCTGCGGAGCTTTATTTGACTCAATCGGTTGCTACTTTTTTTGAAGCTACGCATCCTTCGGCGAATAAGGGAGATGCCGTGCAGTATTTAGCGGAGGAACTTTTGGGTTTGCAGGCGGCGAATGTGATGGCGATCGGCGACAATTTTAATGATGTAGAAATGATTGCCTACGCGGGCGTAGGGGTGGCGATGGGCAATGCTCCTGATGGGGTGAAGGCTGCTGCTGATTGGGTGGCGCCGGATGTGGAGGAAGATGGGGTGGCGGCTGCGATCGAACAATTTGTTTTGGGCGATCGTTGATATTTGTAGCAATAATAATTTTCCCAATATTATAGGGACAGGCAATTCCCATTGGTGTCAACTTAAGCCTGAAACCCCTGAGAAATCTGGGTTTTAGGCAAAGTCTAGATCCCCCTAAATCCCCCTTAAGAAGGGGGACTTTGAGAAGACTCCTGTCCCCCCCTTCTTAAGGGGGGCTAGGGGGGATCTGGCCTTAATCGTCAAACAGTAGTCTCTGAAGGGGTTTGGCGTTAAGTTGACACCAATAATGGGCAATGCCGTGTCCCTACAATAGTTTAAAAATGCCTTTCAACAGAAAAAGCACCGACGACTGGCCGTGTTTCGTCTCGGTGCTTCTTCTGGTTCGCTCCTCACACGTCCATCAATATAGCTGACTCAGTAAATTGTGTCAATACTTTTTCCAAAAATTGTTTTTTGAGTCGGCGGCTGCCGGGGGGGCGGCGCGGTGGAGCGAGACAAAACTCTTGCAATGCAAGGGTTTGACTTGATCGCCCAAGGGTGGCCTTGAGCAGAAAAATTTTACTTCACTTCCACCAGCCAGTCCAAAATCAGAGCGTTGACTTCACTCGGCCGCTCGTCGTGGGGACAGTGGCCTGTGTTGGGAATTGAAACAAATTTCACTGGTTTATCGTTGGCGGCCAATTGTTGATAGATCTGGCTGCCGGCGATCGGCGTCCAAGGGTCGTCTGCGCCCCAAAGTACCAATAACGGACGATCGACTTTGGGCAGCAATTCTGACGGTTGAGGGCCTGGAGGGGCTGTCAGAATCGAGGCGAACACTTGTTGAGCTCCGGGCTCGCAGGAGGGGGCGTGCAGGAGTTCTACGAGTTCGTCCGTGATCGCTTCGCGGTTCCCGTAGACTTGGCGCAGGGTGTTGCGGATGCGGTGTTTTTGGCGGATGTTGTTGAACATAAAGGGGCCGATCAGGGGCGATCGAACTAATTTAGTAAAAGTCCCCATCACTACTCGCAGCGGGAAATTCAGTTCGTCGGGCCGGTGGTTGAGCCCGCCAGCACAGTTGATTAAGACACCGCCGGCTGATATTTCTGGATGGTTGGCGACTACCATCAAACTCAGCAAAGCGCCGATCGAATTCCCGACAAATACCGCCGGTTCTAGTACCATATCCGCCCAGAAATCAGTCAGCAATTCTTCCCACAATTCCAGAGTGTAATCTAGGGCTGGTTTGGCGGAAGCACCGAATCCCAGCAAGTCCAGAGCAAATACGCGATAGCCGCCGGCCGCGAGTACGGGGATATTTTGCCGCCAATGTCCGATCGAAGCCCCAAATCCGTGAATCAAGATCAGAGGGCGGCCGGTTCCTTGGACGGTATATTGGATTTTGTGACCTTTCCAAGTCCAAATTAGCTTTTCAAAACTCGTTGCAGATACTAATTGTTGTGCAGTCACGGCTATTATGTAAAGTTTCGTTAACTACTTTCATCATAGCAGAAGTCAGTAGTCAGTAGTCAGTAGTCAGTAGTCAGTAGTCATGAATTATTGGTTATTGGTTATGTGTTATTTGTTATGTGTTATTGGTTATTGGTTATTTGTTATTTGTTGTAATTCCCCATGCCCAATTCCCCATGCCCAATTCCCAATTCCCAATTCCCAATTCCCAATTCCCATTTTTACTTTTTTTGTAGCAACCAATAAGTCATCATATGCCCCTTACCTTTTACCGGAATCACGCCTCGCCTCTCAAACAAATACTTATCTTTCAAAAGCTCATAAGTAACATCAGTAACTTGAATGCTGCCTGCAAAACCCGTAGCTTCCATCCTCGCCGCTACATTCACCGTATCTCCCCATAAATCATAAGTGAACTTGCTAACACCAATTACTCCCGCAACCACCGGCCCGGAATTGATGCCAACGCGAATTGCCAGTTTTTCCCCTGTCTCGGCGCACAACTTTGCTATTTTTGCCTGCATTCCCAGGGCCATTTGGGCGATCGCCTCGGCGTGATCCTGTCTCGGCGTAGGCAATCCCCCGACTACCATGTAAGCATCGCCAATAGTCTTAATTTTCTCCACACCGTACTTTTCAGCTAACTGGTCGAAGTGCGAAAAAATCACGTTCAAGCGCTTTACCAACTCGGTGGGAGACATTCTAGCAGACAACTCAGTAAAGCCAACAATATCAGCAAATAAAACACTTACTTGGGCAAAACTGTCGGCGATCGTGCTTTGCTCTGCCTTCAAGCGTTCTGCGATTGGTTTGGGTAAAATATTTAACAGCAACTTCTCGCTTTGTTCTTGTTGAACTTTTAGCGCTTCTTGCGCTAATTTGCGCTCTGTAATGTCAGAAACAGTACCCTCATAGTAGAGCAGCTCACCTTTTGAATCTCGAACAGCCCGAACATTTTCTGACACCCAAATCCGGCGCCCGTCTTTGCGACATACCATAGATTCAAACCCCGAAACGGCATTTTCAGCATCCATAGCAGCCACAAATTCGAGGCGGCGTTCCGGGTCAACATACAGTTGCTGAGCAATATTGTTAATCTGGGACATCAGTTCTTCTGGCGAGTCGTAACCGTACAATTTTGCCAAAGCTGGATTAGCGCTGAGATAGCCTCCTGAAGGCGTGCTTTGAAAAATGCCTTCCATCGCATTTTCTACAATGCTGTGATATTTTTCTTGAGCAATACGCAGCAATTCTTCTGCTTGTTTGCGCTGAATCAAAGAACCTAATTGAGTGCCGACAGCATTAAAAACGTCTATAAATCGTGCGTCTTTCCCAGCAGACGAAATTTTAAAGAAAACTAGCACTGCCAATACTTCATTGCCTACCAAAATCGGCACGCCAAAACCAGCTTTGAATCCGAGTTCTAGTGCTATTTTACTTCTGAGAAAATGCGGGTAGCCCCTGGAAATATCTTCTACCCATTCCGGTTGCTTGGATGCCCAAACTCGTCCCGGCAGCCCTATATTCATGGCAAATGTCAGTTGTTCGCTTTGCCTGCGGAACGCATCCATCCTGGCGTTACTCGCATACCAGCCCCGGGCAGATTGCAGCACAGTTCCTTCTGCATCGGGAATCCAAGCTTCTCCTACATCCCATCCGATTGTTTCGCCAACATGGTGCAGAATTACTTCTAAAGCTGAGTGAAAGTCTACAGCTTCGCCGATCGCCCGCGTCGTTTCCAGCAAAAACCGGATTGATTCTTCAGCCCGCTGCCGTTCTGCGATTTCTTCCTGCAATCTCGAATTGCGATCGTGCAGTTCCCTAGCTTGCAGTTGCAGTTTGGATTGCAGCGAACGAAGGGAAAGTTGGTTTTGAACCCGGGCTAAGACTTCCTCTACTTGAAACGGTTTAGTAATATAATCCACTCCTCCTACTTGAAAAGCTTTAACTTTTTCCAGCACGTCATCTAGCGCACTAATAAAAATTACCGGAATATCTTTTGTTTTTTCGCTTAACTTTAACTGCTCACAAACTGCATACCCGTTCATTTGTGGCATATTAATATCTAGTAAAATTAGATCGGGAGGAGATATTTGTGCCCCTTGCAAAGCCAAGTGTCCGTTAATAGCCTTCCTGACATGATACCCGTGAGATGTCAGCATAGTGGATAAAAGTCGCAAATTATCCGGCATATCGTCAACGATCAGAATGTCTTTAGGAGTTGCTGGTAATGGATGGTCGTTCATCATAATATAATTGAGTTAAATCGATAATGATATCTATCCGAAAATTATCGACTAAATCTGTTAAAGCGTTAGCGAGATTTGCCTCAGTTTCGGGAATTTGCTTGATCAGTTCGAGGATGCGGTTGTCGTCAACACAAAGTGCTGCTCGGTGCAACTCGACCACCCATTCTGTGGGCATTACACTCAAATCCTCGGTGGTCAAACTTTTAAGCAGCGTCGGTGTTGAAAAAGAACTAGATAAGTTTTCTTTCTCATAAATATAACGCAGGTTGAGATGATGCGCTATCTTTTCAAAGAGTACCTCTTCCCGAAACGGTTTACATATCAAATCGTTACAACCCGCAGACAAAATTATTTGCCGCTGCTCGTCAAAAGCACTGGCCGTCAGGGCAATAATTATTGTTTCTTTACCTTCGAGAGTTTTCTTAATCTGTCTTGTCGCTTCATACCCATCCATCACGGGCATCAGCATATCCATTAATATCAAGTGCGGCTTCCAAGTTGAATGCAAAGCAATTGCTTCTTGACCGTTAGTTGCTTCCCGGACTTCAAATCCCAGGGGTACCAGCAGCTTAAGCAGCAGTTGGCGATTTTCCGTTACATCTTCAACTATTAATATCCGATAAATGTCTTGTCCGGCTTCTAAACCAATAACTTGTTTAATCGGTGATTTTTCTTGTTCATCACTTTCTGTTACTAAGTTAACCCAGATATTAAAGCTGAAAGTTGTGCCTTGACCGACTTGACTTTTCACAGCAATATCACCTCCCATAATCCGGACAAACTGTTGGCTGATCGGCAACCCCAGACCAGTTCCCTGCATGGATTTTCGACCAGTTTCGGTTTGTACAAAGGGCTTAAATAATGTGGAAAGTTCCAAGGGAGAAATGCCTGGACCCGTGTCGGCAATTTCAAAATACAATTGGGATTTGTTTTCTTCTATGGCGTCTTTTTGAGCTTGGCTCCTGACGCGCAAAGTAACGGTTCCCTGTTGAGTAAATTTAATCGCATTGCCGACCAGGTTAATTAAAACTTGCCGCAATTTAGCTTCGTCTGTTTGAATGTACTGCGGCAAATCATCGGCATTTTCAAAGATTAAGTGCAAACCTTTTGAGTTGGCTTTTAGTCGCAGCATTTCTTTGAGACTGTTGAGAAGGTTGTAGAGATTGAAACGGCTGGGATTGATGGTAATTTGACCTGCTTCTATTTTGGACATTGACAAAACATCATTAATGAGTTCTAGCAAATGTTCGCCGCTGCGGTTAATAATTTCTATGTATTCTTTTTGTTCTTCCGTGATAGAACTGTTGCGGGCCATGACTTGGGAAAAACCGAGAATGGCGTTGAGAGGTGTGCGGAGTTCGTGGCTCATGGAAGCTAGAAATTGGCTTTTGGCGCGGTTGGCAACTTCGGCGTTTTCTTTGGATTTAATCAGTTCCATGGACTGCCTTTGAGTGCGGGCGAGCAATTCCGCTTGCTGTAATGCTACTCCTAGCTGAGTACCGACATCAACTGCAACGTTGATTTCTGCTTCAGTCCACTGGCGGGGAGCAGAATTTTGATAGGATGCTAGTAATCCCCAGAGCTTTTTGCCAGAAAAAATTGGTACAATAATGTAGGATTTAGCTTGAAATTTTTCTAGCAAGTGGATGTAACAATTATCGAAACCTTGCTTGTAAATATCTGGGACACAAAGATAAGTTTTACCTCGGCTGTAGGCTCCGCCTTGGGTTTGTTGCAAATAGGTATCGTGGACTTCTGGTGAGATACTATCTAATTTTTGGACAAGGCAAAGTTCGCTGTCTAAAGCGCCTTCAGTAAGGTTAGAATCGGTCTCCTGTGCTTGGATGAAAGAAACCCACTTGCGATCAAGGGATTCGGCTACAAATTCGCCACTCCAGTCTGGATTGAAACGGTAAATAGCGACTCGATCGCACTTCATGGTTTGGCGCAATTCTCGGGTTGTGGCGTGAAAAATTTCTCGGATATCTAAAGTTTGCCGCATTCTTTCAATGATGCGGGCGATCGCTCTTTGTCGTAAAGCACTTTCTTGCAGTTCGGTTTCTGCTTGCTTGCGTTCGGTAATATCTACAGCCATTAAAGCAATGCCGATTGCTGTACCGTTATCGTCAATTAGCTGAGTATTGTACCACTCGCAGATGATAATTCTGCCGTCTTTAGTCAGATTTTCGGTAGTGCCGCTGGATTTGGCATTCAAGTCGTGATTGAAAATCTCAGATAATTGCGGGTGGTAGCTTTCAGGTACGATCAAATCGGAGGCGACACGACCAATCGCTTCTTGCTCACTGTAGCCAAAAATAGCAACGGCCGCGGGATTCCAAGTGATAATTTCTAAATTGAGGTTTAACTCGATAACTGCGATCGGCGTTTGCTGCAATAAAAATGAGATTCTTTGCTGCGATGCTAGCAGTTTTTCTTCGGCTAATTTACGGTCTGTGATGTCATTAGCAGTGCCGAGAATTTGTTTGGGTTTACCATCGGCTGTTCTGAGAAATACTGTATCCCAACTGTGCATCCACCGCCATTCACCGTTTTTGTGTTTCATGCGGTATTGACATTCAATGACATCGCCGTCTTTGGCTCGCTCCACTTTTTGGACGCTTTCAAAAACTTCTGGCAAATCGTCGGGGTTGAGCAGCGTTGGCATCATTGCTGTACCCATATCTTGTATTTCTTGGGCGCTGTATCCGAGCATCGTCGCAATTTGGCGGTTGCTGTAAACATTCCGCTGTTCAATTAAATCGTAAACGTACAATAGGTTGGGATTGGAATCGGCGATCGCCTGAATGAAGTGCTGGCTTTCTCGGAGTGCAGATTCTGTTTGTTTGCGAACGCTAATATCTCGCGCTACGATAATCACTGATTCTGCAGAAAGCGGAGAAACTTTAGCGTCGAGGCAAACTTCGCGATCTCCGATTGTAAAGCTATATTCCACATTGATGCTTTGCTTCGTTTTTAAAGCTTGTTGAATGGCATTTAATACCAAATCTGCCACAGGTTCGGGCAAGACTTCGTGGACGGTTTTGTCAATCATTTCGCTTGGAGGCTTCACCAAATTCTTTGATGCTGTCGGAGCGATTTTGAGGCAGCGCCCTTCTGCATTTCTCACTAAAACTGTGTCAGTCATGGCGGCAAAAATAGCCCGCAATTCTGCTTCCGATTCTTGCAGAGCTTGCTCAGCGCAGATGCGGGTGCGAATTTCTGCTTGCAGCACTTTATTTTGCCGATCGAGCTGCTGAATTCGGTTTTTTTCTCGATCGATCAGTGTAGCTTGAGCGATAGCGAGCCCTACTTGAGCCGCCACAGCTTCTAATAGGTCGATTTCCTCGGAAGTCCATTCCCGATAACGATCGCACTGGTGCAAACCGATAGCGCCGTTTGCCCTGCCTTGGTAGGAAGTGCGAATTGCCAGCATCGATTTTAACCCAAGCTTCTGGCAAATAGGTTGAACAGCTTGCAACAGAGGGTCTGAATAAACATTGTTGGAGGCGATCGGCCGATCTTGTATCATCATTTGTATGACGTGAGGATTGCCCCAAATTGGAACAGGTACGTTCCGAATAGATTCGCACTCCGGTTCGACATACTCCGCCGCCAGAGGAATATCGACTTGGGGAGTAGTAACGTAAGTATGAATCAAACAGCGATTGACGCAGAATGTCAGACCGATTTGAGTTGCAGCTATTTGAAATATTTTTTCTGGCTGCAAGCTTGAGCGAATTTCTTGAGTTATTTTTGCAATCAGCAATTCTCGCTGAACTTGCCGTTCTAAAGCAGCTTTAGCTCCTGCCATTTCTATTTCTGCGTGCTTGCGATCGGTGATATCAAAAAGTACGCCATACCAAACAATATCGCCATTATCGCGCATTTCTGGCCGAGAATTAGATTGCAGCCATTTGAGTTTATCCGACGGTGTAATAATCCGCCATTCACAGGCAAAAGGTTCTAAAGTTTGGGCGCTAGTAGCAATTTGTTTTACCAGATATTCGTGGTCATCTGGATGATTTTGATCGAAGCAAAAGTCGGGATTTTTTAATATTTCCTCACTTTCTAATTCGTAAATCTCCCGACAAGCATAACTAATATATTCAAACTTAAAACTTCCATCGGGCTTCTTGATAAATTGATAAAGAACTCCCGGTATATTGACCGCCAATTTCTGCAACCGCGCTTTGCTTTCCCGGAGTGATTGTTCTGTTCGCTTGCGAAATTCTACCTCTTGTTGCAGTTGGGCATTCTGCTGTTTTAATTGTTTTGATAACTGTTGTATAGTCAATTGACTCTCGATCCGCACTAAAACTTCTTCCACTTGAAAAGGCTTAGTAATGTAGTCAACACCGCCGACTTCAAAAGCTTTGACTTTGTGAAAAGTTTCCTCAAAAACACTCAAAAAAATAACCGGAACTTCCCTCATTTTCTCGTTAGATTTCAGTCTAGCACATACTTCATATCCGTTCATTTTGGGCATGGCAATATCTAGCAAAATTAAGTCTGGGAGAACGGTTAAATTAGCATTAACCGCCATTTCTCCCGAAATCGCCCGCTGAACTTTATACCCTTCTTTCGTCAATATATTTGATATAAACCGCAGGTTTTGGGGCTGATCATCAATAATTAAAATGTGAATACTTTCTTTGTCAAATATCATTTTTTGTCGGGTCATTGTGATGTTTTTAGTGCTAGAAGCAGATTGATGATTTAATAAATTTAGCGATTGCTTTCGATCATCATTATTTATTAAATATTTTCAAACTCAGCAAATAGAGGATTAACTTTAGATATTAGCCATCAACTAACGCACCTTCTTTTTTTTAAACTTATTGGTTGCTTGTCTTAAGTTTTCACTCAAATTAACCCTACTTAACCACAGTTTATTGTCAAAACAAATCACCTTTTTTGCGGTACAAATTAAGTGTGCCGAAAAACAATCATCGCTTGGGCACTCCAGACCAAAGCAAGCGGGTTTTTTAACTTTGTTCAAAAGCTAGGACAAAGTATTTTCGTTCAACCCGGTTGATGCGCGCAGGACAGTTTTTTGCTTGACTTTAGCATTAAAAGTCCCAGGAGGATAACGCAAGTTTCTGGACATTATGCTGCCACATTCAAAGGGTTTTAGCAGAGATAAACACCTGGACATACCGCGAGGGGAAGAAACTGTTTTTTTTACTCTTTTCGCTGCAACAAAGTATGGCTGTGAAAAACCTCGGTTTTGACCCACCCGCCCATCAGTCTTAAGATATTTATAGGTAACTAAGAGCACATAGCAATCCACCCCGCAGCCAAAGCCTACCATATAAACTATTTTCTCTGTCTTTTCTATGCCAGCAATTCCTTAAGTTTAGCAATATTTTCACTGCTAAAGTAAATTTTAATTTCTAGTTCTTGGTCAGATTCCCATAGCAGCAGCAGATTATCTTCGCCCAAGGCGATTTCGGGATTGTTTAATTCAAGTGTTTGATATTTAACTTCGGGAATTCCTACGCGAATTACCAGTTCCGCCTCCAACTGAGGATAGATGTACAATTGCTGTTGCAAGTTGTCAAGTTCTAGTTTGTCAACAGTGTTGTTACGTTGGACAGGAGAATCAGGTTTGTACCAATAGAGAGTTTCCTCCCGAATTTCGGGATTGACTATCACAAATGTTTCGTCAAAACGCTGGGGGTGCCAGTGAATTTCGCTCAGACCTCCGATTTGCGGAATCAATCGCTCTACCCAGCTAATTTCTTTGCCGTTCAGGTTTCCCCACCACTGACTGATATTATCGAGATTGTCAGCATTTTCGGGGTCGGTGCTGCCGGACTGCCAGACTGTTTTTAGTTGTTGCATATACAGGTTCTCCAGCGAGTTTTAATTTGAGATTGCAGGCGTTCAATTGGAGATTCATTCGTTATACAATAATTTTAATGGACTTACCAATTATTTACCACGAAGATTACGTTGCACCTTTGCCACCGGCTCACCGCTTCCCGATGGCCAAGTTTCGGATGCTTTACCAGATGCTGCTCGCGGACGGGGTAGCAGATAAATCGCAATTTCACGCTCCCGAACTTCCCCCTCAAGAATGGATTGAATTAGTCCACGACCACTCCTATGTTCAAGCTTACTGCAACGGGACGCTCGATAACAAAGCAACTCGGCGAATTGGTCTGCCTTGGAGTCGGGCCCTGGCTAACCGCACTTGCACTGCGGTTGCAGGAACTGTACTAACTGCAAAACTCGCTTTAGACTACGGTTTGGCTTGCAATACTGCGGGCGGAACTCATCACGCCTTCCCTGCTTTTGGGTCTGGTTTTTGTATTTTTAATGATTTGGCGATCGCCTCTCGCGTTTTGCAAAAAAATGGTTTAGTTCGCAAAGTTTTAATTGTCGATTTAGATGTCCACCAAGGAGACGGAACCGCCGTAATTTTCCAAGATGACAGCAGCGTTTTTACTTTCTCGATGCACTGCGAAGTCAATTTTCCCGGCACTAAACAAAAGGGCGATTTAGATGTACCTTTGCCTGTCGGTATGGAGGACGACGAATATTTACAAACATTGGATAAATTCTTACCAGATTTGCTTTCAAATGTCAAGCCAGATTTAGTTTTGTACGATGCTGGAGTAGACCCTCATCACGGTGACAAACTGGGAAAATTAGCTTTAACTGATACGGGCTTATTTCGCCGGGAAATGCAAGTTTTGACGGCGTGTTTGGCTGGCGGCTATCCCGTTGCCTGCGTGATTGGCGGGGGCTATTCCGATGACGCTAAGGGGTTAGTTTACCGCCATTCGCTGCTGCACCGAGCCGCCAGTCAAGCCTACAGGCTGTATCGACTTTGATCCAGAGCGGCGAGATTTAAAATTCACTTCAGTATTGTTTGGCGATATTGCGTGTTTAAGGTATAATTTTTACTAAAATCTGGCTAAAGTGGCATTACAAGAGACTGTTGGCGAATCAGTAAAGGGCTTCACCCCTCACCCATAAAAATAGTGAGTCTAGAGTAAATGTCTAATTGACTATATAGCTATTAACTACCAATAGCGAACGAAAATGCTGCGTTCCAGGGGTGAGGGGTAACACCCCCTGCGAATTCGCCAACAGTCTTTTACAATAGATATATGGCGTTCAATCGTAGTGTATTTTATGGAATCAAACTCGTTAAGTATCAGAGAAGATGGGGCTAAAGAACCGACTTTGATGCCCATAGACAAGCGCTACCTGCTCGTCATCAACATCAAATCCTTCTACGATTCCAAAGGCAGCAGGTATATCGATTTAATGTGGGCTAAAGACCTAACCCAACACTTCAAGTATTTGAAAAACTTCACGCTAGCATCTCCGGGCGTGCGAGAAACCCCCCCCGAAAATACAATAGAGGTGGATTCGGAAACATCATTTGCTGATGCTAAATTTATTGACCTTCCCTCCGCAGATAGCTTGGCAAAAGCAATATTGCTGCTGCCGGCAACGGTTGTCCAGCTTTGGGGCGCGATCGCATCTTCAGATATCGTACATAGTGCCGTAGCAGGCTGGCCGATTCCGATGGCATGGTTAGTGACGCCAATAGTCCTGATACAGCGGAAACCATACCTGCTCATAGTCGAGTCCGCACCGTGGCGGCTGCTACCGGGCACCCCTGCCAGCATTAAAGCCAAAATTAAAGCTTACATATACGAAACATTGAGTCGCTGGTGCATCAACAACGCCGACTTGACAATTTTTACACAGGCAGAATACCGGCAAAGTTTATTAACCAAACGACACAAACAAAGTCAGATAATTCATGCTTCGTGGATAGATGAAGAAAATATTATTTCGGAAGCAGACGCGACAAAAATATGGCACGAAAAACTGTCTGCCTCGCCCAAACAACTAAAAATTCTATTTGCGGGCAGATTGATTGCAGAGAAAGGCCTGTTAGTTCTCCTAGAAGCAATGAAAATCTTGGACGAGGAAAACATTGCCGTCAAGCTGGACATACTAGGTGAAGGCGAACTGTTAAGCAACTGCCAAGCAGCCAGCAAGGCGATGCACAAATCGGTACAGATCGAACTTTTGGGAACTATTCCTTACGGCAGAGAATTCTTCAGCCGGCTGCAACAATATCATGCTGTTGTGGTTCCCAGCACCTCAGACGAACAGCCCAGAATAGTATACGATGCTTATTCCCAGGCTGTATCGGTACTGGCAAACAACACAGCCGGACTCCGCGACTGCATCGAAAACGGCATCACAGGCTTGATCGGTAATTGCAATGACCCCGTTGCTTTAGCAAACTTGCTCAAACACTCGGGAGAAAACTTGAGCCTACTTCAAAATATGGGCATGGCAGGTCTGAAATATTCTCGCAGCCTGACTCACGAAGAAATGCACCGGCAGCGGTGGCAGCTTTTGTTAATGATGTTGGAGCAATCAACAAAGTAAGTAGGTAGGCGCAAATAAACCTGGCTGTGTAACCGAGTGTAAAGCTGCCATAACCTTTGGGATTGCTTCGTTTCACGGAGTGACCCTCGCTTTTGACTACTTGTGTATTTTCCCACTCATCTACTTAGGCAATACCTGCAGGAGGGCGATCGCTCCAGCTTGCCAGATGGGTACAACTTGAGCTAAAAAGTTGTTAAACAAACAACGGTACTTATGTCGAAGGCCAGCGAGTCCAATCACCCCTATCCACTGCTGGTTGTCATTGTTAACTACCGAACCTCTAGTTTGACAATTGACTGCTTGCGCTCTCTAGTTAGCGAAGTTCAATCGCTGCCTGGTATGCGAGTTGTAGTTGGCGACAATGCTTCAGGCGATCGCTCCATCGAAGAAATTAGTAGTGCGATCGCCTCAGAAGGCTGGAATGAATGGGCATCCTTCGTTCCTCTAGACCGCAACGGCGGATTTGCCTTCGGCAACAACGCCCTGATCCGTCCCGCCCTCCAATCCACCAATCCCCCCCCTTACTTCCTGCTGCTCAACCCAGACACCATAGTTCGCCCCGGTGCCTTAAAAGCCCTTGTCGATTTCATGGACACTCATCCCGAAGCCGGCATCGCCGGCAGCCGCTTGGAAGACCCAGACGGCACGCCCCAGGAGTCAGCTTTTCGGTTTCACAACCTCTTTACCGAACTCGATTTTGGTTGGCGGACAGGCTTTATATCGAAGTTATTAGCCAACTGGGCCGCAGCGCCTCCCATTTCCCAAGAAACCTGTCAAACTGATTGGGTAGCGGGAGCCAGCATGATCGTCCGTCGCGAAGTATTTGAAAAGATTGGCTTGATGGATGAAGCTTATTTCATGTACTGCGAAGAAATGGACTTTTGTCTGCAAGCGAACAAAGCTGGCTGGAGTTGCTGGTACGTACCCGAAAGTCGCGTTGTGCACTTAGTCGGCCAAAGCTCAGGCGTCACTGACACCAAAAAGCCCGCCAAGCGGCTGCCCACCTATTGGTTTGATTCCCGACGTAGGTACTTTATCAAAAACTACGGCTTGGTTTACACAGCATTAACTGATGTATCCTGGGCTTCGGGTTTTGCAGCCTGGAGGGTGCGCCGCGTACTTCAAGGCAAACCAGATGGCGATCCACCACAATTACTGAGGGATTTTGTATTAAATAGTGTATTTTTTAAGGGGGGTAAGATTGAAAAATCCAAAAACTTTTAAAGGGAGTTGGTAAATCGGTCAAAGCCAACTAAACGAGGTTAACCTAGGCAAGCAAAATATTTTATGATGCAGCCGAGAAATTAGTATTCTCGATCAATAAAACCGGATTGCTCCTTCCTTAAAAACCTGATAGACCCATTAATATCGTCGGCATCTAGCAATAGAGTAAACAATAAATAATGTGAATTAGAGCTTATGGTAACTGAGCAAAACTTAATCACCAGTGAAAATCAAGTAGAAGACCCCGGCCTGGGACTGTGGCAGCAAATTAAAGAAGACTGGATTGCTCATGGTCGAGATTGGACAAAACCGGGATTTCGCGCCGTAGCAGTGCAGCGTTTTGGCGTCTGGAGAATGCAGGTAGAACCGAAATTACTGCGAGCTCCTTTGAGCATTATTTATCGATCACTCTACCGAAAAGTCCGCAATAGTTACGGGATAGACTTGCCTTACACTGTGAAGCTCGGTCGTCGCGTGGTGATTGAACATCAAAACGCTATTATTATTCACGGATATTGTACGATCGGCGACGACTGCATTATCCGCCAAGGTGTAACGTTGGGAAACCGCTATTTGGACAAACCGCTAGAATCCCCTCAATTGGGCGATCGGGTTAACGTCGGCGCTGGTGCAAAAATCCTCGGCAAGGTCAACCTAGGAGACGACGTAAATATCGGTGCCAATGCTGTAGTTTTATCAGACATTCCAGCCGGTCAAACTGCCGTTGGTATCCCAGCCAAAATTATCAAATCCCGCCCTGCTGAAAACAATACTTAAATCATTGTCTTCCTTGTGCCTTTTTCTTCCTCCTATAACTCTGCGGAGATTCAATCAATCTATCTACTCAAGTTAGAGATGCCTGTTAAGCTAAACTTCACAAATAGGCACAATTGTCAACATTATCAAAATATTCCACAAACAATGGTTGAGTCAATCACTAAGCCAATCGTTTCTGCTACAGAAGCAGACTGGAGCCGCGAAAAATCTAGCAAGTGGTGGGAACCCAGTCGCCAACTGCTCAAATCTATCCGCAACTATCAAAAGTGGCAGCAGCAGGGTGGGGTTTTAGGCTATTTTTTATGCCGTTTGAACATCATCGAGTATCGATTCTGGAGCGTTGTAACTGCAACAGACATCCCTTTAAATTGCCAAATACAAGGAGGACTGCTGCTGCCTCATCCTAATGGCATTGTCATTCATCCCAGTGCTTCCATTGGCCCTAACTGTCTGATTCTTCAACAGGTGACAATTGTTGCTGATGTCAAAATCGGCGGTCACGTCGATATCGGTGCAGGAGCGAAAATTATTCGCTCCGTAACGATCGGCGATCATGCTTTGATTGGTGCCAATGCTGTGGTGATTTGTGACGTGCCACCAGGTGCAACCGCAGTGGGAATTCCCGCAAAAATTATCGAAAAAAAGACCCCTAAAGTCTGATAAAAATTATAGAAGTCGCAGAAAAAACAGCAAATTAGCTCGATTTTTATTAAATTACAAGAACTACTCAGTAGTTGAATTCAAGAAGTAAAAATTGAAAAAAATTGGATTGGTTGCCAACAGCTAGGATTTGGGATTTAAAAATTAACAAAAACCCGCTGCTTTCAGTCGCGCGAGATCCAAAACCTCAAATTTTTTCTCTCACTTTTCAACCTGGTTTCAATCTTTCGAGTACCAACTCAGCGCGCCTCCGTGCAACTTTTTCCCACGTAAATTCCTGTGCCCGCTCGAGGGCAGAGTCACTCATCCGAAGCCGCAACTCGGCACAACCTGCTAACTGTTGCAAGCCCGTCACTAGCGCTTCCTCATCATAGGGCGAAACAATTATGCCATCTTTGCCATCTCGGGCAATGCTGCCCGCTCCCATAGGGGACGTTAGAACTGGCAAACCGTTAGCCATCGCTTCATAAGTAACCAGCGGACTACCTTCTTCGAGACTGGGAAAGGCAAAAAAGTCAGCTTCGCGATAAGCAAGGGCAATATCGCTGGTGTAATCCCTATGAATTACATCTGAGCGTGCTAAAATGCTGCTGCAAGTTTCAGCAATTGCTGGCTCCATACTTCCGCAAAGCAGTAGTCTGCCTTTAATTCCCGCTTTTTCCCAAGCCCGCAACAGCAAATGAGCTCCTTTTCTGACGCAAACACTGCCCACAAAGATAACAGTAATCGTGTCTGACAGTGCCTTGTCGAGCGAAAAATTCGGGAAGCGCTTGGGAGACCACCCGTAACTGGTAAGGATCAGTTTATGTTCGGGAACTCCCGCTCCCATAAAAGATTTTTTGACATCGGGGCTCGGACAAAAAATGAAATCAGCCAAACTAATTTCTTCCTCCTCTTGCTGAATCATATCAGCAGTAATTTTGTGTTGGGGAGCGATTCCCAAGCGGCTGGAAGCATCATCAATAATAAATTTTGCCTGCTTTGTATAGCAGTTGATGCGCTCCAAAAAAATGGGTTTTCTCTGTTGCTTCACTTTCCTAAAGGTTTCGATCGAAGTGTTAGGCCACAAGTAAATTGCATCAAAATTATTGAGATCTCTGAGGAAAAACTTTTCTGTACAATCTCTAGGTCCGTCAGCGTTGCGGTAATATAGCCATTTGAGGTATCTGGGTACAGATTCTACAAGATTCGATCTGCGACATGACGGCTCGCAATTCGGAACAACCATGCGGACTTTAAAGTCAGGGTAATTCCACTGTTCGCAGAGTGAAAAAAATGTATGGCTGACTTCCCGATCGTTACAGTAAATTGTGAACAAAGAACTTAAATTCAGCATTTTTGACCAAGCTTGACTTAAAATGATTGGTGTGGCTTAATACAGAATAAGCTAGACGCAGTTTAACACCGAAAACCGCAGCTCCATAGAAGTTACAATATAAAGATATTGTGAACTTATTTTAAGTGTCGCTAAAGAATTAAAATAACAGCTCAGTAGTCGAATTTAAGAGGTAAGAGTTGAAACAAGTTGGATTAGTAGCGATCGGACGAAATGAAGGGCAGCGCCTCCGCCAATGCCTAGTCTCGGCCACAGACAAAGTTGCCCGCGTCGTCTACGTCGATTCCGGCTCAACAGACGGTAGCCTAGAGTTAGCCCGATCGATCGGAGCCGATACAGTAGAATTAGACTTATCTATACCGTTTACCGCAGCACGCGCCAGAAACGAAGGCTTTGCCCGCTTGCTGGAACTAGCGCCAGACATCGAATTTGTCCAATTTGTGGACGGTGACTGCGAAGTAGTTGATGGATGGCTCGATCGGGCCTACAGCGAACTCGCAGCCAAACCAGACGTAGCAGCAGTATGCGGGCGCAGGCGCGAACGATACCCCGAAGCCAGCATCTACAACCAATTGTGCGACATCGAGTGGGATACCCCCATCGGCGAAACCAAAGCCTGCGGTGGCGATTCCATGATGCGCGCCACCGCATTTCAGCAAGTCGATGGTTTCAATCCCGCACTAATAGCCGGCGAAGAACCCGAACTGTGCTTGCGACTTCGCCAAGAAGGTTGGAAAATTCTTCGCTTAGACGCAGAAATGACCCTGCACGACGCGCAAATGACCAGTTTCGCTCAGTGGTGGAAGCGATCTCAAAGAGCGGGTCACGCCTATGCAGAAGGTTCCTGGATGCACGGAAGCGAACCAGAGCGACATTGGGTCAAAGAAACGCGCAGCACCTGGTTTTGGGGCTTAGTCTTGCCAGCCCTAGCCTTGACAATGACATTGCCGACAAAAGGCTGGAGCTTGTTACTATTGAGTGGCTACCCCTTAGCAACCTATCGCACCTATAACTATTATATAAAGTATCGGGAGCTCACAACTAAAGACGCAGCCATCTACGCTTTGTCATGTGTATTAGCCAAATTTCCCCAGCTACAAGGTCAAATCCAGTTTCACCAGCGCCGATTGCTGGGGCAGCAGAGCAAGCTAATCGAATACAAAACCACCAACTCTATTAATTCAGCCAGCTAGAATGACAGCTAACGTCCCATAAATTCCACCCCCGAGTAGCAAACAAATGAGTAATAAAAAATTAAAAGTTTTACTAATTGTAGAACAGTGCAATCCTGACTGGGCATCAGTACCTTTGGTTGGGTACAATTTTTTTCAAGAAATAAACAATTTAGTTGATACGACACTCGTTACCCATATAAGAAATAAACCAGCTCTTGAAAAACACCCAGAGTATGAAAAAATTATCTACCTCGAAGAAGGAAAGTTAGCCAAGCAATATTATAAAGTAGTCGAAAAGCTTACCGCAAGCGGGCGAGTAAATTGGCCAATTTATCATGCCTTGAATTACCCAATTTATGAGCAATTCAATCAACAAGTATATCAAAAATTCAGAGGAAAAATCCTCAAGGGAGATTATGACATAGTTCATGCAATTACCCCCATGATGCCGCGCTATCCGTTTAAGGTAGTAAGTGTATGCCAGCAGACTCCTTTTATTATCGGGCCGGTGAATGGGGGCATTCCCTTTCCCCCAGGTTTTCAAGAAACGGCAAGACAAGAATTTGCTCAATTTAACTTTTTGAGAGCAGTTGGTAGAGCATTAATTCCAGGTTATGTAAAAACTTACCAAAAAGCCGACAAAGTTTTAGCGGGTTCAAAATACACTTTAAATATGCTAAAAGATTTGTTTGCCATTCCAGATCAAAGAATTGATTTGTTCTACGAAAATGGGATTTCCGAGGAATTTTTAAATCAGATAAATATCCTTGATAAAAAAGATGTTACCAAGATCAAGCTGCTTTTTGTGGGTCGCTTAGTTCCTTACAAGTGCGCCGATATTGTAATTGAGTTTATTGGGAAATTAGACCAGGAAATTCAAAGTAAAATCCGCTTAAGCATAGTAGGAGACGGCTCAGAAAGAAAAAACTTGGAAAACCGAGTGAAGGAGCTTAATTTAGGCGAAATAGTCAGCTTTTCGGGGTGTAAATCAACAAGAAACTCTGGATTATTACAGAAAA
Source organism: Microcoleus sp. AT3-D2 (assembly GCF_036705715.1). Lineage (NCBI taxonomy): Bacteria > Bacillati > Cyanobacteriota > Cyanophyceae > Oscillatoriales > Microcoleaceae > Microcoleus > Microcoleus sp. AT3-D2. The sequence goes on from NZ_JAUBVE010000003.1 coordinate 114,967, forward strand.
GCCGATATTTTTTGTTTCCCTTCGATCCGAGAGTTTGGCGGCGCAGTGGTAATGGAAGCTATGGCTTGCGGACTCCCCTGCATAGTGGCTAATAACGGCGGTATTGGTGAATACGTGAATGAAGAAACTGGTTTTAAGATCGAGCCGATTTCTAGAGAGTATCTCACCCAGGAATTGACAAGTAAAATTAAGCTGTTAGTCGAAGATGATCTGCTGCGGGAAAGTATGTCAACTAAGGCGATCGAAAAAGCCAGAGAATTTGCGTGAGAAAACAAAGCCATAAAAATCGTCGATATTTACGAAAAAACACTCGGTGAAAAAAGTGTTAGTGCATCGACATAGTAGAGCGATATTGTTGAGTTAAAATTAGAAAGCAGGTCCGAAATGAAGGCAAAAATTGGATACTTTATTCCACAATTTCCAGGACAAACACACATTTTTTTCTGGCGGGAGCGACAATTTCTTGCAAAACTTGGAATTGAAACAGATTTAGTATCAACTCAACCGCCCCCCAGAGCGACCGCTTCTCACGTATGGGCAGAAGAAGCTCAAAAAAATACTGTTTATCTATTTCCCTTTGCTGGGAAAGATTTTATTAACTCAGTCGTAGAGGTTCTCAAAGCTGGTCCCGCTGCATGGTGGCAGTGCCTCGCAGTTATTGCCAAAGCAAGTGACACATCCTTATCTCAAAAGGTTCGACTCTTGGCATTGGTTTTTGTTGCTGGCAAACTAGCAGGATTAGCAAGAACAAAAGGTTGGTCGCACATCCACGTTCATTCCTGTGCCAATGCCGCCAGTATAGCGATGTTCGCCTCATTACTCTCAAAAGTATCGTATAGCCTGACGCTGCACGGCCCCCTAACTGACTACGGCCCTAACCAAGAACAGAAATGGCACTTTTCTGCTTTTGCAATAGTCATTACTAAAAAGCTTTATGACGAAGTGAACAAATGCCTTGCGGGTCATCTTCCTCAAAAGGTTGAAATAGCTCCTATGGGGGTTGACCTCTCGCGTTTCCACAGAAAAATACCATACTCCGCATGGAATGGAAGTGATGCTTGCCACATTTTTAGTTGCGGACGTCTCAACAGATGTAAAGGTCATGCGGATTTGATTGCTGCGATAGATATACTCCGAAAACGAGGATTTAATGTTGAGCTGCAAATTGCTGGAGAAGACGAACAGGGTGGCAGTGGCTACCGCCTGGAGTTAGAAAAGCTGATCGAACAGCTTGGCTTGAAAAGTTGTGTTAGCCTCCTCGGTGCGGTGTCTGAAGATACCGTCAATGAGTCCCTAGAAAAAGCACAGGTATTTGTCCTTGCTAGTTGGCACGAACCTCTAGGTGTCGCCATCATGGAAGCGATGGCAATGGAGATGCCTGTAGTAGTTACAGGGTCAGGAGGAGTAAAGGAGCTTATAGATGACGGGATTGATGGGCTACTTGTAGAACCTGAAGCCCCCGAGCAATTAGCACACGCGATCGCCAATCTCCTCCAAAATCCAGAACTTGCTTTGAGCCTCAGTCAGGAAGCTCGGAAAAAAATCATGGCCAAATTTAGCCACGGCCGTAGTGCAGAAACTTTAGCTCAGTGCTTGGAAAAACTAGGAATAACTAACCCGTCTTAGTTATTCCAAAGAAGAAATTTAATCTCAGAGTACATCCATCCAGTTGAGTCCCAAACAAGTTATGCGAATTTTAATTGTTGCTCAGAATGCCTCAACTAAATTCGGCGGCGAGTCATTGCTGCCGCTCAACTACTTCCGGATACTTCGATCGCGCCACATAGAGACATGGTTGGTGACGCACGCGCGCACCCAGGCAGAACTCACAGCGTTGTTTCCAGAAGATGGCGATCGAATGCACTTTGTACCCGACACTTGGCTGCACCGGCTGCTTAACAATTGCGGGCAACTTATCCCTGTAAGAGTGAATGACTTTACTTTTGGGCTGCTCTCTCACCTGTACACTCAAGTGCTACAGCGTCGTATTGTCCGACGGCTGGTGAGCGAACACGAGATGGATATTGTACACGAACCGACACCTGTCTCGGCAACAATTCCTTCGTTGATGTTCGGATTGGGGGTGCCGGTAGTTATCGGGCCGATGAACACGTCGGTTAAATTTCCTCTGGCTTTTCGATCGCGCCAAAATCCTACCATTGATATTTTAATCGATCTCGGTCACCAGTGCGTCGATTTTTTCAATCGTCTTTTTCCCGGTAAAATCAAAGCCGAGACGCTGTTAGTGGCAAACGATCGTACGAAGCAGGCACTTGCATCTGGGGTGCAGGGTAAAATTATTAAACTTGTGGAAAACGGCGTGGATTTCTCGGTCTGGCGATCGGACTCTAGCTTATCAAGAGCAGCGACCGGGCAAGTTCATTTTATTTTTTTAGGTCGGCTGATTGACTGGAAAGCTGTAGATTTGCTGCTGGAAGCCTTCGCGCCCGTCGTCGCTCAAACTGATGCAGTCTTGGAAATCATCGGTGATGGGGACATCCGAGGGGAACTCGAAGCTCAAACAGCTCGTTTAGGCATCGACAGCAGCGTTGTATTTAGTGGCTGGCTGTCTCAGGAGGAGTGCGCTCTCAAAATGCAACAAGCTGATGCAATGGTTTTCCCCAGTTTGCGGGAGCCTGGGGGGGCTGTGGTGATGGAGGCAATGGCAGTGGGCTTGCCAGTCATAGCAACGAACTGGGGCGGCCCCGCAGATTATCTGAATTCCACTTGCGGTATTTTAGTAGAACCGACTTCTAGAGAAGTATTTGTCAAGGGACTGACAGATGCGATGCTCAAGCTCGCTCATTCACCAGAATTGCGGCAGAGTATGGGTTCTGCGGGACGGGAACGAGTCCGGCAGCATTTTGATTGGGAACGCAAAGTCGATCGAATACTTGAAATTTATCAACAAACGATCGACGATTGCCCGAAGCATTAGGTAGCCGACCATGCATTAGGTAGCCGACCATTAAAGCATAAAGCAGCAGCTTTCACGTGGAGAGCTGCTGCTTGGGGGTGCTAAAAAGTATGTGGTGGCCCAAAGACCGCGCTCTACATCCTAGCTAGCTAAAAACGGGTTAACCCGTTAGTTTGGTTAACCCGCGAACTTGGAAACATGCAGATCAATTAGTTTTGCACTACCAGCTTAACGTTGGCATTTTGCAAACCGCGCTGCTTGACTGCTGCCAAGGTCTTGTTGACTGCGTACTTCTGGTTGATGGAGTTGATTAACTCAGTTTGATTGTGCTTTTTGGCGACGCCCCAGAGGTCGGCAATCAGGTCAAAAGAACCATCGCTATTGCGAGACCAACCCAGGTCATATTCGCCTTCGAGAATCGCCACGATGTCGGAGCGAACGCGCTGACCATTATAGCCACGAACATCAGCTTCTGACTTGACTGAAATGCCCAAGTCGCGCAGGGAAGCTTTCAGGATTTCGGCATCGGTGATTTTGGTACGCAGTGTGCTAAAGTGAGACATTGGATTTCCTCCTAATACAACTGAGAGAGAAACAACAACGGTCTGGATTTAACGGTGCCGCTTGGCGGCTCTTGAATCGAACTGCTAGCTGTTGCTAGCCTTTGCTCCTGTTTGGACCAGGAGAAAGCTTTTAGAATTCCATTCGCTGGTATTCAGCGACGGAAGACGCAGCGGGCCGTGCACGCTGTCTAGCCCAATCTCGCAGGGCGGTGACCTGTTCGGTCATTGTTTTAGACAGTGGCATTGTGGATTTAATGGCCGCGATGATGTCTAGCTGCGTAAACTCTCGATCTTGAGCGAAGGCTTCGTACATTGCGGCTACTAGCGCTTGCTCAATCTCTGCACCTGAAAAGCCCTCGGAAACAGTGGAAAGTTGCTCTAAATCGAAGCGAGTAATTTCCCGACGGCGCTTTGACAGGTGAATCTTAAATATATCTTGGCGTTCTTCCTTGGTAGGCAGATCAACAAAGAAGAGTTCGTCGAATCGCCCCTTCCTCAAGAATTCTCCCGGCAACCGCTCGATTCTGTTGGCTGTTGCCATTACGAAGACTGGGGAAGTCTTTTCTTGCATCCAAGTGAGGAAGGAACCGAAAATCCGGCTGGAGGTGCCTCCGTCTGAGTCTGCCGAACCAGTGCCTCCTGCAAAGGCTTTGTCTAGTTCGTCGATGAAGAGGAGGGCTGGAGAGATGGATTCTGCGGTTTTGAGGGCATTGCGGAGGTTGGCTTCCGAGCGACCCACCATTGAGCCGTCGTAGACTCTACCCATATCTAGCCTCAGCAGGGGCAGTCCCCAGAGGCGGGAGGTGGTCTTAGCAATCAGCGATTTTCCGCATCCCGGTACGCCGAGAATTAACATCCCTTTTGGTTGGGGCAGACCGTATTCTCTCGCCCTTTCTGTAAAGGCGTTGGAACGCTGTCTCAGCCACCGCTTCAGCTCTTCTAAGCCACCGACTGCATCCAGGGTTTCGTCTTCTTCAATAAACTCTAGAATGCCGTTGCGCCGAATTAATTGCTTTTTCTCCGAAAGAACTATGTCTACTTCTTCTTCTGTGAGGCGCCCAGTCGAAACTTGGGCTTTGCGATAAACTTTTTCAGCTTCGTCCTTAGTCAATCCCAAGGCTGCTTTTAAAAGTTTTTCTCGCGCTTCTGTGGTAATGCGTCGCGATTTAGTTTGCTCCAACTGACCAGACAATACTTGGTTTAGTTCCTTCATGTCGGGCAAGGCGAAGTCTAATACCACTACTTCCTTTTCTAGCTCGATCGGAATTTGCTGCAAAGGAGACATCAGTATAATTGTCTTTTGCGTTCCTTTGAAGTTGGCGATCGCATCGCGCAACCACCTCGTTACCGGAGGAGAATCTATAAAAGGATGCAGATCTTTGAAAATGTAGATGCTAGCGTTACTGTTGGGTTCTCGCTGCCTGATCACCCATTCAATTGCTGCCTCTGGGGAGACGGTGTTGTGTTGGGTGGTGGTGCGGGGTTGACCATACTCCACAATGCCGTGAGTTACAGTCCAGATAAATACTCGTCGCTGTGGTTTCGCTTGAGCTATTGTCGAAATTGCTTGCTCACACCGCTCTTCCTCGGATGTCACGAGGTAGATCAGAGGATATTGAGCTTGGATTAGAATACTGATCTCTTCTTGCATAGTCCTCGACCCACTAGAGACGGTGCTATCTTTGCTGAATCTCAATGCTGCCCTTCGCTCTCTTACTGAAAATTTCAGTTTTAGCTTTTTGGGGAAGCAAGGCATTCTTAGCAGGGAACCAATTCTTCCTCTCCCGGTTTTGCCGTGCTGGCACTGACGCCCGACACCTGCTTTACTGGAAGATCCTGTTCAGCCAATACGCTCGGCTGACTTGTTACGGATGCCAGTTCTCCATCTCGCATTACTACTGAACCCGTGCATTCTGGACAGTTGTATACCCGATGGGTTTGTCCGTAGGAGGCTTCTACTTCGTCAACCAGTTCGGGATTTCCTAGGTAGAAGACAATTGCCCTTTCTGCAATTGATGACATCGGTTCAGTTTCGACTGCGGCTCGGATTTTGAGCTGGCGATGCAGTTCTGGTGGAAGATACAATGTAACTTTTTGCTTTTCTTGCATATGACAGTGAATTGACTTACCCGGGTATGTATATCAGATTAGCCGCTTAATTCTTTGCTGTCAAGCCTCTATGCTGCTTTAGCGTCATCTTGTAATATTTCGTTACATTTGAGGTGCCTCTGGGGCAGTTAACAACGCAAAAGTTGGGATTGTAGCTGATGAGGCCGAAGTGCATCGGCAGGTATGGGTAGCGTCAAGGACGATCGACCAACTATAAATATGAACAATAGATATATAGGAGTAGGGCCAACAAATCCTTTGAGTCGCCATCTGGGGTAAGGTGCGCCATCAGCACCCAGCCCGCTCATGAGGTTACTAACTTTGGGCGTTTTTATTTTGAAACCAAACTCCCCCAAACAGTTTTTATAGCTTTAAGTGTGAAAAATCCGAACGTGAAATAACCGTTTTCGGCTTTTGATCGGGCTCAGATTTAACACACCTTGACAGGGCTAGCGCTCAGCACCCTATGGTTAGACTTTTTGGATGACCTTGTGTAAGGTATTACGCACTTACTTTTTTTGCCAAAATGCTCGCGACAAGGACTCTAGGCTGCAAAATCTTAAATTTAGATGGGTGTCAGCTTATCTTTAATAGGACAGTGCTGGGTAATATATACTTGGATGCGGACCTGCTAACCTGAAATTTTTAATTTTAGATATCAAAGAACTGACTGATGGATTTAGACCAACAGATTCAAGCATTGATCGAAAAAGCTCCGCCCGACGGTTCGACGCCAGAAATCTTAAAGGCGATCGCCCCGGCCCTGGTGTTAATTGCCCAACAGCTACAGCACCTCGAATACTCGATCCTGCAAGCGGTAGACCAAAGTTGGGCGATCGTGGTTTTGAGCAATCTCAAGCAACCGGGACGGGAGAAGAGGGTGATTTATGCTTGGAACAGTATTAAAGATGCGTCGCAGGCTGCGGCTGCTGGGGGCGATCGCCTCAGACCGGTGCTTTTGCCTGTCACTCACATTTTATTTCAGATGATAGCTCTGGAAGGTCTTGACAGCATTGTTTTTTTTGAAAGTCCCGGAAATCAGGAAGTCGGGACGGAAATCCCTCGCGAGCAAGTACAGAGTTTAATTAACGTTTACTTGCAACAGTATCGATCTGCTCCACCGCCGGATATTGCCTAAACAACTCAATTTTCTATTAATTGGTAACAGGGCTTTAGGCATTGGGAATTCCCCATTACCAATTCCCCATTACCAATAAAGTGTAACTTTTTAACCTCTAATAAAGTCTACTCAAAACGTATTCAGCCAAATCAATCAAAGCTTGACGGGACTCTGAATGGGGCAGGGCAGCTAAGTATTCGACGGCTTTCTGTGCGTGATTTGTGGCTAGTTCTCGCGATCGCTCTATGCCTCTAGAACCTTCTACCAGTGCCAGGGCCTGCTCTATATCTCCTTCTTGGGCAAATTCGCGTTCTATGAGAACTTCCAAGTAAGGTTTTTCTTCTAGGGCAAATAGTGCGGGTGCTGTCAGATTACCGCTTCTGAGATCCGAGCCTGCTGGTTTCCCCAAAGTTTCCGTTGAAGCGGTGAAATCTAATATATCATCTACTATTTGGAATGCCAAACCAATGTTGCGACCGTAGTTGTACAAATCGTCTGCTATTTCCGCTGAAACCTCGCTCAAACAGCCTGCTGCTTTGGAACTGTTGGCAATTAAAGACGCTGTTTTGTAATAACTTTTTTCGAGGTACGCTTCGATCGACAAGCTGGTGTCAAATCCATTGAGTCCCTGTTGAATTTCCCCCTCAGCTAAATCCATAATCACTTCTGAAAGCAGTTTGACTACTGGCAGGTTGTCGAGATTTGCCAAATGCCAGGAAGATTGAGCAAACAGAAAGTCTCCCGCCAATACTGCCACTCGGTTATTAAACCGACTGTGAACCGTCGGCACTCCCCGCCGCAGATCCGACTCGTCCACCACGTCGTCGTGCACGAGACTAGCTGTGTGGATCATTTCTGTGATTTCAGCGAGGCGGCGGTGTTTTTCTGTGATTTCCCGATCGGGCATAGTCGCCTTGGCCATCAACAGAACGATCGCGGGTCTCACTCGTTTTCCCTTTGTGCCGAATAAGTATTCTGCAGCCGCGTACAAGATGGGATGACGGGCACCCACTAACTGTTTTAAGTTTTCTGTCAACAGTCGCAGGTCTTCTTCAACCGAGGAAAATAGGAGAGTGCTAGAGATCATGGATACGCCGACTCAAGCCGTAAAGTAACAAAATTTTACATATCATATCTTTATTTTAAGGTAATTCTCTGCAATAGAAAAGAAAAATCTAGGCGATCGGCAGTTATTTGTCATCTACCACCCGATGGGAGTCACCCGCCTGCCAGAGGCGAGTAGCCAGCTGCCAGAGGGGTTGCCCCTATTGTATCGAATTGTTAAGGACACTGCCAAAAAATCTCTAAATCCCAGAAACCCTGTGTTATTATGGGTATTAAGGATTTAAACAATTCTATACATTAAGTACAGCCAGACGGGCAGGTAGCTGTTAGGTGCCTGTAAAAGTTTCGTAGAGCCAGCCTTGTTAGTCGATCGCAGCCAAAATTTCTGGGACAGATTTTTAGTTCCTCGCGGCTAAAAGTTTTCAGAAGTTAAGAGTAGCGCATCTTATGTGCACGGTAGCTCACAGCAGCTAAAGTGGATGGTTTTAGGCTGTTTAAGCATCTGTAAAGCAGTAAATCATTATTGATGACCGGGAACGCCTAAATGTTCCCGCAGGCTTCTTGATATGGAAAAACAGCCTTCAGAACCAAGGCATGGTCTTGGGTGCTGACTTAATGTAGTAGGTCTTGAACTTGTCCTCCTCCTCTTCGTCCTTGACTTTTGGTTCTAATTATGATTTATCGCGATATTCCTCTAATTATTCCCATTCTGGCCGCCGGCTATGTAATGACTATTTATGTACTGCTGATGTTGGCCCAACGCAGTGCTAAAATCACTCGATTGGGCGAGTAGTGTACTGCTGGGCAGCCGAAGTCGGCAGCAGCGTCCTCGCTTCACCCTTGAGAATTCGGAATACTCAATAATAACCCTGCCTTGAATGCTTGCGCGCAAAGGCAGGGTTATTATTTACAATTGCGGGCATCGTGATTTTCTGGGCTGCTAGTTACTGCAACACGTAGCTACAGTTATCGATGTTCAATCCCAAGAGCCTCTAAGGCAGGATATTATATTTAGTACCAGCTTGTATCGGTCACAGTAAGTTTCATGCCAGGGAAACTCTGCCAATATTCCGAGAAAGCTATTAAATTATTGTCAAAAATGCTGAGTTTGAAGTTGTCTGCTATGGTGTCAAAAATCGCAATATTCCTATTTTTTATGGCAATAAATTACAGAAATAAAACGCGAAATTTCTGAATTGATTAACCTGCTTGCTCAACATAAGGAATCCATAAACTTGCACTGCAATCATATATTTCATCAAAGGGTGCTTAAATGGCTGATTCAGGCAGATAGTTTCTGTCATTTATTCACAGATTTTCAAGAAAAAATTTGCTAGAGAGAGCCACAAAACTAATTTTTAAGTTAAAAAATATTCTCGATATAACTGTATGTTAGAAAAGTAATTGCCAATATTACTGACCTATTAAAACTCTATTAACTTTTGATTGAAAAAACTAAAAGACAGAGTAGAAGTTGTCAGAAATTATCCAGCTCCACTGCCTAAATTGTTGTCTGAGGCAGACGAACTAAAACAAGTTTCCATAAATCTGATGCACAATGCTTTACAAGCGATAGAGAATTGCCGAGTTTTAAAAGTAGAGGTGAGAGCAGAAAATCAGAGCCTGCTCGTCAGTGGCCACTGAATGACCCGGGAATTTGGCCACGAATATGTGATCCGTTCTTTACCACAAAACCAGCCCACGAAGGCAGCGGGTGGGACGGGAGATTGTGAAAAAAAGTGTGGAAAAACATTCGGGTAAAATAGAAGTAACATCAGTTATCGGTCAAAGGACGTGTATGGTGTTAATTCCGATCGCCGTTGAGCGCGATCGCACTAAAAATCCTACCAATGCGCGACTAAAAATCCAACTCTAGACCGATGTCAAACCAGGATTGCGGTTAGTGTGCTGCGACTGTAAAATCGGAAATCTAAAATGGTATTAAGTGCCGGTACTGCCTGCATCTATCCCCCTTGATTTGCCCATGTCAACAACAGTTTCTGATACCCAAAGCTTGCTAGAACAGGCGATCGACCCCAAACCGCCGGTGCTGCCTCCAGACACACCCTTGAAAGTCGCAATTGCTGCCATGACTAAGGCGAGTGCCAGTTGCATTTTAATCGCGTTTGAGCAGCAATTGCTCGGAATTTTTACAGAACGCGATGTTGTGAAAATAACTGCTAGCGAAATACCGCTAGCAGGGGTGGCAATTTCTGAGGTGATGACTGAAAACCCGATCGCCATTTCCCTCGATAAAGCGGGGAATATCTTCAAGGTATTGAGCATATTGCGATCAAAAACAATGCGTCATTTACCCCTCACAGACGAAGATGGCAAGTTGCTAGGCGCTATCACCTGCGAAAGCATCCGTCAAATCCTCAAGCCGGCCGACTTGCTAAAAATGTGGCGCGCCGAAGAAACTATGACTGCACAAGTAATAGTTACCTCAAGCAGCGCCTCAGTTTTAGAAGTCGTAAAACAGATGAGAACCCAGCGGAAAAGCTGCATAGTCATTTGCACGGAAAGCGACAAGAAAAATCAGAAACCTGTAGGAATAATTACAGAACGCGACATTGTTAAATTCCAAGCTTCTGGACTCGATTTCGCAGGTACTCCCGTCACCGCCGCGATGAGTTTTCCGCTGATACTGTTGCAGGTAAAAGCCACCTTGTGGCAGGCTCACCAGTTAATGCAGCAGCACGGCATCCGGCGCTTGGTGGTGGTGGACGAGGAAGGATATTTAGCCGGAATTGTGACTGAAATTAGCCTGCTGCAGGCCTTAGATCCGGTAGAAATGCACGCAAATGTCGAGCTTTTGCAGGAAACAGTTGCCGACAAAATTCAGGAGTTAAACAAAATGAACGAAGAATTGCGAAAAGAATCGTTACGGAGAACTGAAGTCGAGGAAAAACTGCGAGTTTTAAATGATAATTTGGAAGAACAAATCAAACAGCGAACTTTAGAATTAATTAATGCCAACAGTCAGTTAAAAAAGGAAATACAAGACCGCACCACCGCTGAAGCTGAGGTTCGCCGCCTCAACACCGAACTCGAACAGCGAGTTCTAGACCGCACGGTTCAACTAGCAGCCAGTAACGAAGAATTGCAGCAACAAATTAGCGGTCGAAAATTGCTCGAAGAAAAATTGCACTTTTCTGAAAAGAAAGTGCGCGCCGTTTTTGAAGCGATGACCGACATCGTTCTCGTGCTAGACAGTCAGCGGAACATAGAAGTTTTGCCAACAAATGTGGCAGCGGATTCTGAGCCTGATTGTGATATAGTCAGCTTGACCATAGAACATTTTTTTGACGACGACAACCCGGATGATTGGTGGGTGTTAGTTCAGCAAGTGTTAGAAACAAAACAAACTCTCAATTTTGACTACAGCTTAACAGTTTATGACCGCAAAATTTGGTTTTCTGCCTGCATTTCTCTGTTCTCAAAAAATGCAGTCATTTGGGTTGCCCGCAACATCAACGCCCGCAAAATAGCAGAGTCAGCGCTGTGCCAAAAAAATGCAGAATTATCTCATACCTTAGAAGAATTGAAACGGACTCAAAAAGAACTCATTCAATCAGAAAAAATGGCAGCCCTCGGACAGTTAATTGCCGGAGTTGCTCATGAAATCAATTCTCCTTTAGGGGCGATTCGCTCTTCTGTGCAGAACATCGCCGATTTCTGGGCCGAACAATTGCAGCAGTTGCCGATATTTTTTCAACAACTATCCCCGGAACGGCGGCAGGATTTCTTTGCTTTGCTACACAAGTCGAGCCAAGAAACAGATACATTATCTAGTAAAGAAAAACGTCAGCTAAAAAAAATTCTGCAGGGGCAATTAGAATCAGAAAATATTGACGACGCCGCTAGTCTTGCCTGTACTTTATTAGATATCGGCATCGGCAATAATGTAGAACATTTTTTACCTTTCTTGAAAGACAGCCAAAGTCGAAACATTGTACAAACTGCATACCAATTTGCTACGGTACAAAAAAGCACTAAAAATATTGTTACGGCTACGGATAGGGCAGCCAAAATCGTTTTTGCTTTGAAAAGCTACTCTCGTTACGACCAGTCGGGTTCCAAAGTAATCGCTAATATTACCGACGGTATTGATACTGTTTTAACGCTTTACCACTACCAAATCAAACACGGTGTGGAAGTAGTCAGAAACTATGGTACTAATTTGCCCTCTGTGCTATGCTATCCTGATGAACTCAATCAAGTTTGGACAAATTTGGTTCACAATGCTTTACAAGCGATGGGCAACAAAGGAGTATTAAAAATTGATGTCAAACACCAAGCGAATGCAATATTAGTCAGTATTACCGACAGTGGTCCAGGCATTCCCCCAGAGATTATGCCGAGAATTTTTGAGCCGTTTTTCACAACTAAACCTCCAGGGGAAGGCAGTGGTTTGGGATTAGATATAGTTCAAAAAATTCTGGAAAAACACCAAGGTGAACTGCAAGTAGAAAGCGTGCCTGGTCAAACAAAATTTACTATATCCTTGCCCATTGGAATCCCTTTATAGCAATTAAAAAAAGAGGAAAATGCTCCTAATTTTAAAAGTTAATAGAAGTAAAGTTTTATGCCTAAACCAGTAATTTTGTGCGTTGACGATGAAGTTGTAGTCTTAAATAGTTTAAAAATTCAACTTAAAAAAGAATTTGGGGATGCTTACCTCTATGAAGTAGCAGAAAATGCAGATGAAGCTCTGGAAATTATCGAGGAAATTCAAAAAGAAGATGAAAGTGATATTTTGGTCATAGTATCTGACTGGTTAATGCCAGGTATTAAAGGAGATGATTTTTTGATTATGGTTCACCAAAAATATCCCAAAATTGTGAAAGTCATGCTGACCGGGCAAGCCGACGAAGTAGCAATAGCACGGGTTAAAGAGCAAGCAAACTTGCACCGTTGTTTGTACAAGCCGTGGGAGCGCAAAGAATTAGTAGAAACTATAAAATCGGGTTTGACAAAAATATGAACAATAAACCTGTGATTATTTGCGTGGATGACGAACCGATAATTCTTGAAAGTTTGAAAATTGAGTTAAAAAAAACCCTGGGGGAAGAACACTTATTAGAAACCGCTGAAGGCGGCGAAGATGCTTTAGAGTTAATCGAGGAATTACTGGCTGAGGGCTGCGAAATCGTAGCAGTGATTTCCGATTATCTGATGCCGAATATCAAAGGGGACGAATTACTGAAGCAGATTCACAGAATTTTGCCAAAAACTATCAAAATTATGCTGACGGGGCAAGCAGACATAGAAGCAGTTGCGAATACTATTAAATATGCTAAATTGTACCGATACATATCGAAACCTTGGCAGTCAGAAGATTTGAAGTTGACGGTAAAAGAAGCGATTAACAGCTATTTTATGGAGAAGCAATTAGCGGAACAAAATACTCAACTCCAAAAGCTGAATCAAGAATTGGAAACTTTAGTCGAGGAGCGGACTGCACAACTGCGCTTGTCTGAGGAAAAGTTTGCTAAAGCTTTTCGTTCTTCTCCCAACCCGATTACTATTACCAGACTTAATGACGGTCATTATTTAGAAATTAATGAGGCTTTTTGCCAGACAATCGGTTATTCGACCGCAGAAATTCTCGATCGCACGGCGCTTGATTTGAATCTTTGGGAAAATATACAAGCCCACGCCGAGTTGTTTAAAATGTTAGATGAAAAACAAATTATTCTCAACTACGAATTTGATTTTCGCACTAAAACAGGGGAACTCAGAACCGGGCTGCTGTCAGCAGAAATCATTGACATTCATGGCGAAACCTGCCTAATTTCTGTGATTCAAGATATTAGCGATCGCAAATTAGCCGAAGAAAAACTCCGAGCTGTAGCGGCTTCTTTAGCAGCAGCGCAAAGAATCGCCCGTGTCGGTAATTGGGAATGCGATTTATCGGCGAACACAACTACTTGGTCGGAAGAGTTATCTCGGATTTTTGGACTCGATTCAACCCAGCCTGCGCCAACACTGACTGAGTTTTCGCAATACGTGCATCCGGACGATCGACAAAAGTGGCAAACAACGATCGACACTGCTATTGCTAGCGGGCAATCTTACACTTTGGAATATCGAATTCTGCGGCCGGAACGGAAAATTGCTGCGGATAATTGCCCGTCACAAATAAGTGAAGCCGGCTTCATCCGCTACATCGAAGCCAGAGGAGAAGTAGTTATCAATCAACAAGGGCAAGTGACAAAACTATTCACAACTTTGATGGACATTACTCCACGCAAGCTAGCAGAAATAGCCCTTGCAGAGAGCGAAGAAAAATACCGTCATTTAGTTGAAACTTCCCAAGATATTATCTGGTCTTGCAATGCTCAAGGACACATTACTTTTGTCAACCAAGCAGTTAAACAAATATACGGTTACGAGCCTGAAGAAATGCTCGGCTGTTCTTTTAGCGATTTTTTGGCTCCAGGAGAAATAGACTGGAAGTGGGAACTTCAGCAGCGTTTGCTGACGGGAAAAACTGTGTTTCAGTACGAAAATATAGTATTAGGAAAAGACGGCCGAAAGATTGATGTAAATACCAAGGCGATCGCGCGCATGGACGCTGAAGGAAACATCATCGGCACAACAGGCACTGCTAGCGATATTACCGAACGCAAACAAGCTGAAATAGCCCTGCAAAAAGCCAAAGAAGAAGCCGACAGAGCGAACCGGGCAAAAAGCGAATTTCTCTCGAATATGAGCCACGAATTGCGAACTCCCCTCAACGCAATTCTCGGTTTCAGCCAACTGCTAGCCCGCGACCCAGACCTCGGTGCCGACCAACAGCAATACTTAGGAATTATTACCCAGAGCGGGGAACATTTGCTCGTTCTGATCAACAATATTCTGCAAATGTCAAAAATTGAAGTCGGGCTGGTGACACTTAATAATAGCACCTTCGACTTGCACAAAATGCTAAAAAATACTGAAAATATGCTGAAGCTGCAAGCCGAAAAAAAAGGGTTGCAGTTAATTTTTGATTGCCCACCAGATCTACCTCGATATATAGAAACTGACGAAAGCAAGTTGCGACAAGTATTGATTAATGTAGTAGGAAATGCTATTAAGTTTACGGCAGAAGGTGGTGTTAATTTGAGAATCAAACATGAGTTGTTGAAACCTAAAACTCATGGAGAGATTACGCCAAGTGACAGTTGCTTTTTGCTATTTGAAGTGCAAGACACTGGTTCAGGAATTTCTGCGGAAGAAATGGAGAATTTGTTTAAACCTTTCGCGCAAACAGAAAGCGGGAAAAAAGCTCAAGAAGGAACCGGTTTAGGCTTGCCAATCAGCAAACAATTCGTTCAGTTAATGGGTGGCAAGATGACGGTAACAAGCACCCTCGGTCGCGGCAGCATTTTTAGATTTGATGTTAAAGTTTCGCTCCCTAATGCAGTGGAAATTCAGGTGGCTCAAACAGCTCGCAGAGTTGTGGGTATTGAACCAGGACAGCCAGAATACCGGATTTTAGCTGTTGACGATCGCCTGGAAAGCCGCTTGCTGTTGGTCAGAATGCTGACATCGCTTGGCTTTGCGGTGCAGGACGCTGAAAATGGCCTTCAAGCTGTGGAAATGTGGTCGAGTTGGGAACCTCATTTGATTTGGATGGATATGCGGATGCCGGTGATGGACGGTTACGAAGCTACTAAACAGATTAAAGCGCATTTGAAAGGTCAAGCAACGGTGATTATTGCTCTGACTGCAAGTGCTTTTGATGAGGAGCGATCGCTGATTTTGTCTGCTGGTTGCGATGATTTTGTAGCGAAGCCTTTTCGGGAACAAGTGATTCTGGAAAAGATGGCTAAGTATCTGGGAGTCCGCTATGTTTATGATCGAGAAGCTTCGCTAAGTTCTGATGCTGCGGTGTCCGCCGAGGTTTCCACGGCAACTGAAACGGCTGATTTGGCTTTTACGCTCAATACTTCATTTTTGGAAGCTATGCCTGCTGAATGGATTGATGAATTGTATTCTGCGGCGGATGCGGTTGATAACGAGGAGATTTTTCGGCTGTTGTTGTCGATTCCTGCTATTAATGCTAGTTTCCGCAGCGCGATCGCCGATTTGGCCAATAACTTCCGGTGCGATCGGATTATCGATTTGATTGAGGAGTTTAGAAATTGTTGAAGGATGAAAGAAGAAGGGATAGGGGCAAGTTCAAGATTATTGATGATTTAGGTGTTCCCCTATTTGTCAACTCGCCCGCAGGCGATCGGGTAATTTACTTGTAGCCAAGCTCCACACCCTGGTAATCATCAGTCATTCCCAATTCTTTAATCTCAAATCTCAACTCTCAACTACGATAAGTTCTGTAAATATAAAAGGAGTTGATTGAGGAGGGAGTGCTATAATGAGTATTTAACCAGTTTTCCTAATTTCAATAATTCTTAAATTAACAAAAAATAGCGAGCGATGACCAACAATCAAATAGAAGAAAATAAAGGCAACATATTAATTGTTGACGATACTCCAGAAAATTTGCAAGTTTTATCAGCAACGCTGTCCGATCGGGGCTACAAAGTCCGCGGCGTAATTAACGGCAAAATGGCAATCAGGGCGGCGCGCTCTGGTTGTCCCGATTTGATTTTGCTCGACATCAAAATGCCGGAAATGGACGGATACGAAGTCTGCACACAGCTCAAGGAAGATCCGAAGACCTCCGAAATTCCCGTTATTTTTATCAGCGCTTTAGATGAAGTATTGGACAAACTAACCGCATTTCAAGTTGGAGGGGTAGATTATGTCACCAAACCGTTTCATGTAGCAGAAGTTTTAGCGCGAATCGAACACCAACTGACTATCCAGAGACTGAAAAAACAATTGCTCGATCGCAATAAAGAACTGCAAGAAGAAATAATAGAACGTAAAAAAGCCGAAGAAGCAGCGGCCGCTGCATCCATCGCAAAAAGTCAATTCGTTGCCAACATGAGCCACGAATTGCGGACTCCCCTGAACGCCATCCTGGGTTTTACCCAAGTCATGAGTCGCGACTCTTTGCTCAGCCACGAAAATCTCGAAAATCTCCGAATTATTAACCGCAGCGGTCAACATTTGCTGGAACTAATTAACGATGTTTTAGACTTGTCGAAAATAGAAGCAGGGATAATTGGCTTAGATCAACGCAGCTTTGACCTTTATCAACTCCTCGACACTCTCGAAGAAATGTTTCAAATCAAAGCTGAAACAAAAAAAATGCAACTGAGATTTTCCGTGCAGGCAAATGTTCCCCAATATATAAAAACTGACGAAAAAAAGCTGCGCGTTTGCTTAATTAACCTGCTAGCAAATGCCATGAAATTCACTCAGGACGGCGGCCGTATTTGGCTGCGGGTGAGCGTGGAAAGCAACCAGCCACCGCCCGTTGAATCGGAAATTCATCCTAACTCTACCTCGGTCGAACCCTTGTTAATTTTGTTTGAAGTTGAAGACACGGGGATTGGCATAGCCACAGCAGAAATTGATACTTTATTTGATGCTTTCGTGCAAACACAAGCGGGGAGAAAAGCTGCTGATGGTACGGGATTGGGTTTGACAATTACTAAAAAATACGTGCAGATAATGGGTGGGGATATTTGGGTAAAAAGTGTTTTAGGTGAGGGAAGCAGTTTTAAATTTAATATCCGAGTATTTGGGGCTATTTCGTCTGAAATAACAGTGGCGAGATTGCAGCGGGTGATCGCACTAGAAGCAGATCAACCAATTTATCGGATTTTAGCAGTTGACGACAATCAAGAAAATCGGCTGCTGCTGGTTAAAATGTTGCAACCAATTGGTTTTGAAGTCCGAGAAGCGGAAAATGGCTACCAAGCTGTTGAACTTTGGGACAGTTGGCAGCCTCATTTAATTTGGCTGGATACGCGAATGCCAGTAATGGATGGTTTTGAAGCTGTCCAACAAATTAGAGCGAAAGAGAAACACACTCAGTGGCGAACGGTAATTATTGCTCTGACTGCTAGCACTTTTGAGGAAAAAAAAGGCGAAATTATCGCCGCAGGTTGCGACGATTTTGTGCGAAAACCTTTTCAAGAACAAATCCTTTTTGATAAGATGGCTTGCTACTTGGGAGTGCGCTATCTTTATCAAGAGTTGCCCCGGCTCCCAGTCGGGGCTTTACGGCATTATTGTGTGAACGAAAAACCCGATTCATTTTTCGGAGGGCTGCTGGCTCAAATGCCTCAAAGCTGGGTGAAGGAACTCCATGACGCAGCTAATGATGTTAATGAAGAGCTGGCGATTCAACTTGTCGATCGCATCTGGGAAAGTCATCCAACTTTAGCTGAGGCTTTAAAAGATTTGCTTGCCGATTACCGACTAGACAAGATAATGGATTTAACTCAATCGAGTTTAAAATAAATGGATAATAGCGAAATTAAAGTATTGGTGGTTGATGACCAACCAAGCAATCTGCGGTTCTTATCCAAACTGCTAACATCCCAGGGGTATCAAGTTTACCGAGCTATTTGCGGTCAACTGGCGTTGAATGTTGCGATCGCCCATTGCCCGGATTTAATTTTGCTCGACATTAGAATGCCGGAAATGAACGGTTATGAAGTTTGTCGGAGACTGAAAGCGACACCAGAAACTGAACAAATTCCGGTGATATTTTTAAGTGTATTAGATGAAATGAACGATAAATTACAAGCTTTTAGAGTAGGAGGGGCCGACTATATTACTAAACCATTTCAAGTAGAAGAAGTTTTAGCGCGCATC
Source organism: Microcoleus sp. AT3-D2 (assembly GCF_036705715.1). Lineage (NCBI taxonomy): Bacteria > Bacillati > Cyanobacteriota > Cyanophyceae > Oscillatoriales > Microcoleaceae > Microcoleus > Microcoleus sp. AT3-D2. The sequence continues at coordinate 133,466 of NZ_JAUBVE010000003.1, forward strand.
GACAAGCAAGTCCGCTTGCAAAAACTGCAACAGCAATTAAAAGAACAAAATTATCAACTACAAGAGTCACAGTCGCTGCTTGCTAGCATATTAAATAGTTCATTAGACTGTGTGGTGGCTTATTCTGCTGTCCGCAACAATGAGGGAAATATTGTAGATTTCCAGTGGCTCTTGATCAACCCGGCCGCTGAAAAATTTTATGGGCTGCTATTAAATGAGATAGTTGGCAAGAATTTGTTAGCCAAAGTTTCCCAAGTTAGCAATAAAAGGTTATTTGATTTGTATATTTCTGTAGTAGAAACAGGAGAAACTGTAGACCAAGAATTTTATTATGAACAGGAGAAAGATACAATTGTTTGGTTGCACATTGTGGCGGTCAAATTAAACGATGGTCTGGCAGTAACATTTCGTAACATTACCGAGCGCAAACGAGCAGAAATTGCCCTACGAGACAGCGAAGAACGCTTCCGCGCGATATTCGAGCAAGCTGCGGTCGGCATCGCTAAAACCGCGCTTTGTGGTAAATTTATGCGGGTCAATCCCGGCTTTTGTCAAATTGTCCGCTATGCACAATCTGAATTGTTACAGCAAAATTGGGAGGCAATTACTCACCCAGATGATAGAGAAGCGGACAGAGAATACTTGCGCTCGCTGTTATCTGGGAAGATTCAAACTTTTTCTGTGGAAAAGCGTTTGCTATGCAAAGATGAGGCAGTGCGCTGGGCAAATGTTACTGTTTCGGCAATGCGCGATGTCAAGGGGACGCTGCAGTATTTGATTTGTGCGATCGAGGATATTTCCGAACGCAAGCTGGTACAAGAATTGCTGCAAGAGAGTTTAGACACTCAAACCCGCTACGCTCAAGAATTAACTCGTTCTAATGCCGAACTAGAACAGTTTGCTTATGTGGCTTCTCACGATTTGCAAGCGCCTTTGAGCACAATTGCTGGCTACGCTCAACTATTAGAAAAACGCTTTCCCAACCAACTTGATGCCCAAGGAAATAAATTTATCCGCAATATTGTTCATTCTTGCGAGCGGATGCAGGGGCTGATTGATGACTTGCTGGAGTATTCGCGGGTCGGTCGCAGTCAGAAACCTTTTGAAATGATAGATTGCAATCGGGTTTTTGAGGATGCTTGTGCTAATTTTCATTTGGCTATCCGCGAGAATCAAGCTTCAGTTACTAGGGGAAATTTGCCAAGGGTAAAAGGTGACAGTTTTCAACTGCTGCAACTGTTTCAAAATTTAATTGGTAACGCTATTAAGTACCGCAGCAGTGAGGCGCCGGTGGTGCAAGTGGACGCTTCGCGTCAGGGGGATAGCTGGGTGTTTTCAGTGCAGGATAATGGTATTGGGATTGCCTCACGGTACCATCCGCGAATTTTTCAGATTTTTCAGCGCTTGCACACCCAAAAACAGTATTCGGGAACTGGTATCGGTTTAGCGATTTGTCAAAGAATTGTCGATCGGCATGGTGGCAGCCTGTGGGTAGAATCAGAACCCAATCGAGGCTCGACTTTTTATTTTTCTATTCCTATACCAAAGTGAAGTCAGCAGTCCGCCTCCAGCAGTCAATCGATTTTAGATTTTAGATTTTAGATTTTAGAATTGAAGAAAGCGACCCCACTGATAAATCCGGGGGCTTGTGATGAGGATTCGCAGCTTTTTTCTCGTTCCACGGATGAATCCGGGGGCTTTTCACCAAATTGCTTGATTGTCACCCGTCCTTTACTTAAGCTTTAAATAGCTTTATCTTTTCTTTACAAAAATGCTTATAAAGTGTAGCATATTCACTGATGACATCGGGCTAAAAATCTATCAATATAAATCTATTAGCTCTATCCTTATACAACTTATAAATCAGCGGTGCGCGCAAGACTTGTTAATTTTTTTCAACTGTATCCAGAGCATCTTGCTTTGGGATGCAATAGTTTCCTTAGTAGTTCGTGGACAAGAATTGGTGATGTGTTTGCAGTTTGCCGGTTCTCGGACAGACTGCCAAGTGAAACAAGCGTAATTCGCAAACCTTTGCAAATGGAGAAAAACGGTAAATTGCTGCAACACAATTTCAGTGTTCTCAGCCAGATTTACCGGATGATGGCAAGAGATGCTTTGCAGGTACTCAGACACGGCTCAAAGTCCCGCAACCTCACAAAAGACTTTTGTAGTGAGACAAAGCCGTGAATTATCAAAAGAAAACATTTACTCTTTTAATAGCCAACGATGACGAGGATACGCGTTTTTTGGTGAAGGAAGCATTGAGAGAAGTTCGATTAGAAATTACGAGCGAATTTGTAGAAAATGGAGAACAAGTGCTAGACTACTTGTACCGTCGTGGTCAATATGTTGGTAGCAGCACTTGGCATCAGCCAGACTTGATACTTTTGGATCTGAATATGCCGAGGCTGGACGGACGAGAAACACTAACTTCGATCAGATCTGACCCCCATTTGCAACAAATTCCAGTTGTAATGCTCACAACTTCCCACCGCAGAGGAGATATCTTGCTTTGCTACCGCTTGGGAGCCAATTCTTTCATATCCAAACCAGTCACTTTTGAAGGCTTGCTTGAAGTAATGAAGACTTTATGTGAGTATTGGTTTGAAATCGTTTCACTCCCGCCGGATATGTAAGCATTAATGGAGCGCTAAATGCCTAGTTTGAGTGTATAGTGAATTTAATAAGCCGAAATATTGGCCTATCGCAAGTATCGCTCTCAAAAGAAAAAAGTTGCCTTCGACCCGCTCCGAACGCTATAGTTGTGTTAACACGTCACCAATGTCTGAAAATTTTGTTGGTTGAGGATGACCTCGGAGCTCCGACAATGATCGAAGACCTTCTAGGGTCATTCAGCGAGTCTCTATTTCTCCTCCAAACTGTTACGTCTCTGGAGAGAGGAGTCGGGTGTCTGGAAGTAGAAAAGTTTGACGCCGTACTATTAGATTTGTCAGTGTCAGACAGCTTGAGGGGAAGCGAGGCGATCGCAGTTTTGAAAGGGCGATGGCCCACATTGCCAATTGTGGTGATCACAGATATCAGCGATGAAAATATTGCCCGGTCGGTATTGCGCTGGGGCGCTCAAGATTGTTTGGTAAAGGGAAGATTTCACAGAACTCTGCTGGTGCGGGCAATCCATTATGCGATCGAACGCCAGCAAATCGAAGAACAATTGCGGCAGCAGGCTCTCCGACAGCGGCTGTTGGGCAAAATGATCGAACATATTCGATCGTCAATAGATCCGGCAAGCATTCTCCAAAGTACCGTTGCAGAAGTGCGCCAATTTCTCCAAACAGACCGCGTTTTAATTTATCGCTGTCAGGATTGGGTGTCTCAAGTGGACGGGGAAGAGCAAAAAGGTGCGATCGTCGCCGGTGACGGTTTGCCAGAAGGTTATATTGAAAACCAAAATATTAGTGCTGCTTTGGCGGTGTCCTGCTTTATTTTAGTCGAATCCCAGTCGGTACAAGCAATAGCAGATGTCAGCACTGCCCCCTTGGCTGGGAGTTGCAAAGAATTGTTGACAGATTGTGAAATTGCAGCAGTTATCAGCGTACCAATTTGGCAATCAGGGGACTGGGAAACGGCAAAAGAAACACAAGAAGCCACTGTTTGGGAAGTCGAGAAAAATCAAGATGCAGCGGAAAATTATATCTGGAACCAGGCGAGTGGCCAACCGCAGGCGCAGGGTAAAAATTTGCCGGATTCGATCGCAGAAAATCGCAATAGTTTGTGGGGAATGTTGACAGCATACAATTGCTGCGGTGTCAGGGAATGGCAACAGTGGGAAATAGATTTTTTACAGCACTTGGCAAATCAAGTGGCGATCGCGATCGAACAATCTCAACTTTACCGCAAGCTAGCAATAGCCAATCAAAAATTGCAGCAACTGGCAACTACTGACGGACTGACTGGCATTGCCAATCGCCGCCAGTTCGATCGCGTTTTGAGCTTAGAGTGGCGCAGATTGGCAAGAGAGCAACTGTCGCTGTCTTTAATTATGTTGGACATCGACTTTTTTAAACTTTACAACGATTTTTATGGGCACCTGGGCGGGGACGATTGTTTGCGCCAAGTTGCGGGGGCGATCGCCATTGCCACCAACCGGGCTGGGGATTTGACTGCGCGCTACGGTGGCGAAGAATTTGCCCTAGTGCTTCCCAACACTAGCGCCGAAGGGGCAAACGCTGTCGCCCGGAGAATTTGCGACGGCATCGCCAGCTTGAAACTGCCCCACGCGCGATCGTCGATCGGCTCCTACGTTACCCTCAGTTGCGGCATTGCGACAGCGATTCCTTCTGCCCAGGAATCTCCTAACACCCTAATTCGCAGCGCTGACAGCGCCCTTTATCAAGCCAAAACAGAAGGCAAAAATCGCATTTGTCACGCCAGCAGTAACTCGGAATCTTCTCCGATTTTTATGTAAAAGTTGAAGGTAATTGGTAATTAGTAAGATCGTGTTTAATTTTTCACTCACAACTCACAACTCACAACTCATATTGTTGACCTTTGCATCGTAATAATAATTTTCTGACTGCACTGCCAGCGGAATGCGATCGAGTGACCCGGAGCAAGGATAATGCTCGCTGGCAGCGTATAATTCCGATGTTACGGTATTTGATATTACCCATTTCCACTTCCCAATTTCCAATCACCAATAGCTAATTTATTGTCCCAAATTTGAATCCCTACCTGTTAAATTCGATCGCACTGGAATTTCAATCAAAAACTCCGCTCCCTCTCCCGGTGTCGAAATACAACTCAATCTGCCGCCGTGGCGATCGACGATAATCGAGTGAGAAATCGACAATCCCAAACCCGTGCCCTTGCCCACAGGTTTAGTCGTGAAAAACGGGTCAAACAGCCTCGATCGCACTGACTCCGGCATCCCCCGCCCGTTATCCGCAATAGATACCGCTACGAAGTCGGCAGCCGCCTGATAGCTGCGAATAGCGATCGTGCTGGGATGTCGATCGCACTCCTCGATCGAACGCTGCTTGTCCCGTTCTTCCAAAGCATCGATCGCATTAATTAAAATATTCATAAATACCTGATTCAACTCGCCCGGAAAACATTCAATTGGCGGCAATAGTTGGTAATCTTTAACAATCTGAATTTCCCGATGACTGCTGTTAGCTTTTAACCGATTTTGCAAAATCATCAAAGTGCTATCAATTCCCTCGTGAATGTTAACCGACTTCCCAGCGGACTCGTCCAATCGGGAAAAATTACGCAACGATTTCACAATCTCGACAATTCGCTCGGTTCCTACTTGCATCGAATTAAACAATTTTGGGAAATCCTCAGCAATATAATCCAAGTCTATTTCATCAATTTTCTCCAAGACTTGGGCTGGAGGATTAGGACAGTAATCCTGGTAAACTTTAATCAATTCCAGCAAATCTAAAGTGTAATTGCGAGCCGGATTGAGATTGCCGTGAATAAAGCTAACGGGGTTATTAATTTCGTGAGCAACACCAGCAACTAACTGGCCCAAGCTCACCATTTTTTCATTTTGAACGAGCTGAGCTTGAGTCGTTCTGAGTTTGTTAATAGCTGCTTCTAACTCTAGCGCTTTTGAACGTTCTCGCGCTTCAGATTCCTGCAAAGCTGACTCGGCTTGTTTGCGATCGGCAATTTCACTTTGTGCTTGCTCAAACAGCATTGATTGCTGGATCGCGATCGCCAACTGCACGCTAATTTGTTTGAGACACTCGACCTCAATTTCCAGCCAGTGGCGGGGGCCCGCGCACTCGTGGGCAATCAATAGCCCCCACAACTTCTCGCCTTGCAAAATCGGCACTACCAAATTAGCTCGCACCTGAAATTGACTTAATAAATTAATGTAACACTCGGAAAAGCCTGCTTTGTAAATATCATCTACAGCTAAAGTGCGACCATGTTCGTAAGCAGAAGCATAGCTGTCTTCAAAGCAGGAATCTTTAATTGTTATTCCCTGAATCGACTGCCAATTTTGAGCTACCGACTCGACAGTTATAAAACCGCTCCAATCGGGATTAAAGCGATAAATAACTGTCCGGTCTGTTTGCAAAAATTGCCGTACTTCAGCAACAGTTTTTGTCAAAATTTCTTCTAAATTGAGAGAAGAGCGAATGCGTTCCAGCATTCCTACCACCAGGCGTTCTCGCTTTAATTGCTGGCGTAAGATAGCCTCGGCAAGTTTGCGAGCGCTAATATCTTCAATCACAGCAATTACATAGCTAGGTTCCCCAAAGCCATCCCGCACTAAAGATACAGTCATATTAGTCCAAACAAATGAACCGTCTTTGCGAATAAAGCGTTTCTCAAGGGAATAATTAAAAATTTCCCCAGCTAACAGTCTGTCGCGCGACTCGACATCTGCTGCTACATCTGCTGGGTGAGAAATCTCCCCAACATTTCGCGATTTTAGCTCTAATTCTGAGTAGCCGACAATATTGCAAAACCCTTGATTTGCATTCAAAAATTGACCGTCGCGCCACACTTTGACAATGCCAATCGCTGCTTGTTCAAATACAGCTCGAAATCGCTGTTCGCTTTCTTGCAAAGCAGTTTCGGCTTTTTTGCGCTCAGTAATGTCCATTGCCGTGCCAAACAGCCGCACCACCTGACCCAACTCATTTTTAACAGCTTGTCCTTTAGCGTTAACGTGCCTGATTTCTCCTGATGGAAAACAGATGCGGTGGTCGATGTCGTAAGCTGTCCCTTCAGTCACGACCTTTTCTACAACTTGTGTAAACCTTTCTTTGTCATCGGCATGAATTTGCTCGAAAAGTTCTTCCATTGTCGGTGGCAGATTCAATTCTCGACCGTAAACTCGAAACAGTTCTTCCGACCAAGTAAGAACTCCTGCCTCCCTATCGAATTCCCAATTGCCGATGCGGGCTATTTTTTGCGCTGCTTGCAACTGTTCGGCAAGTTGTTGCAGAGATGCGATCAACTGAGTTTTTTCGGCTTCTGCTGCAACGCGGGCACTGATATCTTTGTGAGTGCCTGTTATCCGCAACGGCGCACCCCATTCGTCGTACTCGACTACCTTGCCCATCGCCAGAATCCACTGCCAATTTCCCGCTTTGTTGAGCATCCGAAATTCAAATTCATAGATATTAGTCTCACCTTCCAAATATGAATTCAAAGATTTCATTACCTTCACTCGATCATCGGGATGCAGCAATTTTTCCCAACCTTTGAGGTTGTTTTCTATTTCTATTTCTGCGTAACCAAGCATTGATTTCCAATGAAAGTCGAAATAAGTTTCGCCAGTAGCTATATTCCAATCCCACAGCCCCAAAGAACTGCCTGAAACCGCCAACTGCAATCGCTCTTGACTTAGTTTTAATGCCGATTCGGTGCGTTTTATTTCTGTGAGATCGGCAATTATGGCTATCATTCCTATCGGTTGAATAGCGCTATCTTTAATGCAGTTAGCTCGTAAGAAAGTTTCTATAATATCGCCATTTTTACTCTTGATTTCAATTTCACTTTCCCAGGAAAAACCTTTCCGCAGCACCCTAAATAACTTTCTCAAATCTTGAGAGCTGGGATACATTACTGCTGGGCCGCCAGCATTATTTAGTTCCTCAACTGTATAGCCGTAGCGCTGAATAAATGCTTGATTATGATAAACGGAATAACCGTCCAAATCTGCGATCGCGATCGCATCACTAGCGCTGTCTACAGCTTGAGTTACCAGGCACAGAGTCAGGTCGGCTTGTTTGCGATCGGTAATGTCAAAAATCGCTCCGTCGAGCCACAAAACCAACCCTTCTAGATTGTAAGTCGGCCTACCTCTTTCCGACATCCACCGCACCGCGCCGTCAGCGCGAACAATCCGGTATTCTAGATTGTACGGCTGTTTCGACTCTACTGCTGCGCTGATTTGTCGATCGACCATTTCCTTGTCTGCCTCGTGGACAATGCTGGCAAAAGTCAAGCCGTTGTTGCGAATAAAATCCCCAGCAGGATACCCACTAATTACCTCAATTTCATCGCTAATAAATACCATCGTCCACTCAGTATCGTACAAGCTGCGGCAGATAGCGCCGGGGATATTCTCAACGAGCGATCGAAATCTGGCTTCGCTCTCCCGCAAAGCGGCTTCTGCCTGTTTTAAATCAGTAATGTCCAGCACCATGCCTTCCCAAACTATATCCCCTTCCTGTCCTATTTCCGTCGGACGATCAACTCGTTCCGGTCTCGAAACCCCTTGCATCCACTTAAGTTTACCCGACGGTACAATCGCGCGCCATTCCTGCTGCCATGGCTGCATATCTGCGGCAGAAACAGCAATAGATTCTTCAAATTTTTGACGATCATCGGGATGAATAAAATCAAAAAGTAGTTGAGGATTCTGCTGAATATTTTCTGGGTCTACTTCAAATAAATAGCGGCTGCCCGAAGAAATATAAGGGAAACTTTTTTGGCCGTCGGTTGAGAGACGAAATTGATAAATTATTCCCGGTAAATTGGCAGCAAGTTGCCGAAGTCTAGCTTCGCTTTCTTGCTGCGCTAATTGTTTGCGCCTATCCTCAGTGATATCTCGAATTATCCCGACGAGAATTTTACTACCGTCGGTATTTTCAAAGACAGTTTTTTTAGTAGACAGAATGTGCTTTGCATCGTTGGCGTCCGTAAATATTTCCTCACTCTCGTTTTCTTTCCCCGTCCTAAACACTTGTTGGTCAGTATGCCAAAAAATCTCAGCTTCTTGTTTTGAGAAAAAGTCATAATCCGATTTGCCCAGCAATTCCTCGCGCTGCTTCCCGATCAGCTTGCAAAAAGCATCATTTAACAGTATCCAGCGGTGCTGTTCATCCTTGACAAAAAGTGGGTCTGCAACTGCATCGATTGTATAGTTCAAGAATTTTTTACTAGCTTCGAGTTCGGAAAGTGCTAAAATTTTATCTGTAACATCATTGATAGTTCCTGTTGTCCCCTGCGCCTCGCCGTTCCAGCCAAACATAAAAAATTCTTGCACTTCCACCCACCGAATATCGCCATTTTTGGTAATATATCGACTTTGATAACAACAGGATGTTTTTTGATTTGATCTCTGACCTCTAAACGAATTTAAATATTGGTATTGATCCTCAGAATGAATGTAACTCAAACAGGAAGTTCCTAAGCTTTCATCAACGGTAAATCCGGTAATTTCCGTCCAAGCCGGATTGAGAAAAGTCCAATTGCCAGCAGTATTTGTTTCAAAAACGACTTCTTTGATATTGCCAACAACCTGCTGGTATTTTTCTTGACTTTTTTGCCATTCTGCTTGCCGTTTCTGGCGGGCGATCGCGCACCTGAGCGTCCGCACCAGCAGCCGGCTGTCTACTTGCCTTTTCACCAGATAATCTTGGGCGCCGGCGGCAATTAGCTCGACAGCCAGTTCTTCGTCATCGGCGGCTGTCAGAATGACGATCGGAGTATTTATAGCGCAATCTTGAAGTCGGAAAAAAGTATTAAATTTTGGGCTGTCAGGAAGTGAAAGATCTAATAAAATTACATCAAAAATTTTGTCCCTTAAAATTTCTATCGCTTCCCGGAGGCGAACTACATTGGTCACATGAATTGATTGTCCTAGTTGGCGCTCAGACAGCAGTTCTTGAATAAGTTCTGCATCTTCGGCACAATCTTCTACTAAAAGAATTTTTAAACAAGCAGGCGTTAAAGTTGACTCAAAAACAGATGTCATACCATTTTATATTTTAGATTTGAAATTGGAGATTTGGAATGACTGATGACTATCGCGGTTTGGTTCTGGCGTACAGTGGCATTTTTTGTACTGGTATCCTTTTGCTATTTTTTAGTAATTATTAAATCTCAGTAGCGGATGCAGCTACCTAGCTGATGATTGGGGAACTTGAACCGCAGCCTTTAGAGTGCGCTGTGTGCTTGCAGACCGCGCAGATTTATTTGTAGAATTGAGTTGTTCACTGCAAGTTTTCCGCCTCGCCCCAAACCTAGTGGCCCAAAAATATCCTACTCTTACCCATATTGCAACTTAACTATATTTTAATTTACAACCTTTGGCAGGGGAATAGCAAGGGGAAAGGCAAAAGAGCGCAGAGGAATCAGGATTTGCATTGCTGATAGCCTTTGAAACTTTAGATTATAAATTGCCGTTTAAAGCTTGCCTAAAGTGGCATTATTTTTTCAAACGGGTATTACTACTAAGCTACGAGAATTACCGTTGACTTACAAGATATGCTCTGAGATTGTGTGCGGTTAATTGCCAGCAATTAGCGCCTGTTCGTATTGAGCAATGCAAGTCCTCTCTTGAGCGAGGAAGAACCAAAACTTGCATTCCTTGCTACAAACCTAATTACCAACTTAATTACCGTTGTCTAACCGGACACAATTTAAATCTGTCGAGTCGCTCAATTTTTCTGCGGTTTGGGCAGCACAACTGTAAACACGCTGCCTTGACCGACGTTGCTGCTAATAGCAATTTCACCGTTAAAAGGTTTTAAAAGTTCAATACAAGTATAAAGTCCTAGACCCGTTCCTGTCGGTTCGCCTTCGGTTTTTTCCTCGCCTTTAGGTGGTTTTGATGTGTAAAACGGGTCAAAAAGTTTTGACAAATCTTCAGAGGATATTCCGCATCCCGTATCTGCAATATCCATATATATGTTCGAGTCGTCTTGCCGAGTCACGATAGTTATTTCTCTGCTTTTCTTTTCCCACATAGCATCCATTGCATTATTGATTAAATTATAAAATACTTGAGAAAGATAGGAATAAATTAATGGAATGCTAGCAATTTCTTCGTCATAAAAGTATTTTTTTCTAATCTTATTTTTAAAATACAGGTTGCCTTCCAATAGCTGAATTTCTCGCTGCACTAAATCGTTGATATTCACCGGGTGCAAATCTTGCTTTTGCTCATTTCGGCTTTTCATCATCAGAGTATCCATGATCTGATTGATTTTTGTGACTGCTTGAAAAATATATTTAGTATAGTTAAACAGAGAGTCTTCTTGAATTTGTGTGGCTTTTGTTTCAATCAAATCGACGCTAGTCTGGATCACTTGCAGCGGACTTTTGAGATTGTGAACCATTCCCTGGGTCAAACGTCCGATGATGGCCGTTTTTTCCTGATTTATTAATTGCTTGGTTTTTTGTTCAACAAGTCTTTCCAGGTTTTGGTTGAGGTGGGCAAGTTCGAGGTTTTTTTCTTCGAGTTTTTTTTGCAAGCTGCGGATTGTCAAGTGGGTTTGAATCCGGCTCAAAACTTCTTCGTGCTGGAAAGGCTTAGTGATGTAGTCAACGGCTCCTGTCTGAAAGCCTTTTACTTTATCAGGCGTATCGGAAAGGGCGCTCATAAATATGATGGGAATATCTCGCGTTGACGGGTCTGCTTTCAAACGTCGGCAAGTTTCAAAACCGTCAATTCCTGGCATCATGATATCCAGAAGAATCAAGTCTGGATGGATGTAGTCAATTTGCTCGATCGCACTTTCGCCGTCTAGAGCCACTAATACTTTAAACCCGTAATTCCTTAACAACTCGAAAAGCACGTCAAGATTTGTTTGGTTGTCATCGACAATTAGTATGATGCTTCTTTCGGAATTCTTATCGTTCATATTCAAGGGAAACATTCAAATTTTTGATTTTTGAGTTGTGGGTTGTGACGTTAAATCGGATTCAATGAATTTTTGGCGGCTCTAGAAACCCGGTTGCTTCCTAGATGCTTCTATCAGCAATAACCCTTTGAGGAGCCGACTGCGAGTCCGGGGCGCCCAAGCAAATTAAGTTGTCGCTTCGCGGGAGGCCAGAACACCTAATTGAGAATGGTACTCTGGACGCGAGATTTAACTGATTTTGAGTTGTCTGTTAGCTACCGTCAATTTTAGGACAAATGTTGCTTCAAAAAATCTCGAATTTGCTTGAGCTGAAATCCTTTAGCAAGTTGGCGCAGGTGATGAACGAAAGGCACTAATGTCGGGTCAGAATGTTCGAGTTTAGCAATTTCTTCCAGAATAGCTTCAATATCGCCCATTGCAGCCAATTTTAACAACGCCAAGACTGACTCTGAGGCAGGAGACACCATCGTTGAGTCAGCAGCAGCAATCTCAGAAGATACTTTTGCAGTTTGATCTGTCCGCTTTTTGGTTTGTGATCTTTCTTCGTAAACCCATTCTAGTCTCAAATGCAGGCGCAATAATTCTAAAAGCTCATTAGTTTGAATCGGCTTGGTGAGAAAATTATCGCAACCTGCAAGTATGCTCTCTTGCTTGGTAGTCTCGTAAACGTTAGCGGACAAAGCAAGGATAACCGTATCTTTTAATTCCGGCAAATGTCGCAGCCGCCTGGTAGCTTCCCAACCGTTCATTACGGGCATCAGCAAATCCATTAAAATTATATCCGGTAGAAATTCCTGTGCTTTGTGCAAGCAGTCTTGGCCGTCTGTGGCTTGTGCAATTTCAAAGCCTAAATGAAAAAGCAGCCTGTGCAACATGGCGCGATTTACTTCGTGATCGTCCACGATTAGCACTTTCCGCTGGGGGCCAGTAAAACCTACAAGCGGCCTTTTTTCTGTCCGGGAGGGGAGTTCCGAACACGGGGCAACTGCGGGCAAGTCTAGATCCAACCAAAATATGCTGCCTTTGCCGGAGTTACTTTGGACGCGAATTTGGCTGCCCATCATTTTGACTAATTTTTGGCTGATGGAAAGTCCCAGTCCAGTACCTTCCACGAAATTGTTATGATCGCCCACTTGATGAAAAGGCAAAAATATTTCTTCTAATTTATTCTGCCCGATGCCAATGCCGGTATCTTCGATTTGAAAGCGAATTTTAGAGGTAGGGGTACGGCCGGTATTGTCTGCTATTATCCCCTCGGGCGCTTCTGTTGTTCCTAGCGGCGGGTTAGACAGTTGCTGCGCGTCTAAATTCGCGGTCAAATTGATTATTTGAGGGGCAATTTTTGCTGTCAAACTAGAATTTTCGTAGTTGGTTTGAGGATAATTATCGGGGAAATTTTCTGCATAACCGACTTTGAATGTAACGCTGCCGCTGTTCGTAAACTTAACGGCATTACTGAGCAAATTAATCAAAACTTGACGCAACCTTTTTTCGTCTGCCAAAATGCCGTCTGGCAGCGCTGAAACCTGCTCGTAATTAAAGGCAATTCCTTTTTGAGCCGAGCGCATCTGGAACAAATCAATAATACTTTTCACAAAACTGGAAAAATGCACGTTGGTCCGTGACAGCTCCATTTTACTAGCTTCGATTTTTGAAAGGTCTAAAACATCATTAATCAGCATCAGCAGGTGGTTGCCGCACTGGTGAATGTTGTCAAGACTTTCCTGTTGATCGGCGGTAAAATTTTTATCGACTTTGAGCAGTTGAATGTATCCCAAAATCCCGTTCAAAGGCGTCCGCAATTCGTGGCTCATGTTTGCGAGAAAGTCGCTTTTAGCGCGGTTGGCGGATTCGGCGGCTTCTTTAGCTAATTGCAGGGCGGCTTCTGCAAGTTTGCGATCGGCAATTTCGGTTTGTGCTTGTTCAAATAGCATCGATTGCTGAATGGCGATCGCCAACTGCACCCCCAATTGTTTTAGGCACTCTCCCTCCAATTGCTGCCAGGGACGCGGGCCCGTGCAGTGGTGAGCAATTAACAGCCCCCACAAGTTTTCGCCTTGCAAAATCGGCACTACCAGATTCGCTCTCACATCGAGCCGAGTCAACAAAGCCAAGTGGCAGTCGGCGAGGCCGGCATTGTGAACATCTTCTATGGCTCTAATTCTGCCGTCTTGGTAAAGAGGAGCGTAGGCTGCCCCAAAACAGGGGTCATAAATTTCTATTCCTACAATTGGTCGGAAATTTTCGGCAACCGACTCGACAGCGATAAATCCGCTCCAATCCGGATTGAATTGGTAAATAACAGTGCGGTCTACTTGCAAAAAATGCCGGACTTCTTCGACACTTTTGGTAAGAATTTCTTCGAGATTTAGAGAAGATCTAATGCGTTCGAGCATGGCTACTGCCAACTGTTCACGCTTTAATTTCTGTCGCAAAATCAGCTCTGATTCTTTGCGTTTTGTGATGTCGGTAATGACTCCAATTAAGCCGATGTAATTTCCATTAACGTCTTGAATGCTGTCGGCTCGAACGAGAGCAGTTACTGCTTCGTCGCTCTTAGTTTCCAGCGCAACTTCGCCACACCAAGAGCGACCTTGGCGAAGGCTTTTATAGATTTGTTTGTAATTTTTATGCCGGACATAAAGTGCGGTCATATCGTCAATATCATTGAGTTCTTCCACCGTGTAGCCGTAGCGCTGAATGAAGGCTTGATTGTGGTAAATAGACCGCCCTTTCAAGTCGGCGATCACGATCGCGTCGCTGGTACTTTCGACGGCTTGAGTGACCCGCAGTAAAGCTAATTCTGCTGCTTTGCGATGGCTAATATCCGTCATCGAACCCACCATCCGCAGAGGGTTTCCGGCTGCGTCCCACACTGCTTGAGCGCGGGCGAGTACCCACTTATAGCTACCGTCTTTGCACTGCAAGCGGTATTCGGTGGCGTAATTGGGGGTTTGGCGATCGAGATAACCTTGGATCGCTGCTTGGACTCGTGAGCGATCGTCTGGATGGATGCGATCGATCCATGCGGTGTTGGTGTTTTCGATTTCGCCGTCTGTGTAACCGATAATTTCTTGCCAGCGGGCCGATCGAAAAGCTTCATTTGTTTGAAGATTCAGATCCCAAATTCCATCTTGATTGCCTTTGAGAACTAACTGCCAGCGTTCTTCACTTTTACGCAATTCTTCTTCGGCTTGTTTGCGCTGAATATGATCGCCCAACTGAGTCGCTACAGCCTTGACCAACTCTACTATACGCGGTTCCATAATCGAGCGCTCGCGCTTGCAGAATACTAAAACTGCCAGCACCTTTGAGCTAGCGTGAATTGGCACTCCGAAACAAGCTTTCAATCCGACTAATTTCGCCATTTGCGATCGGGCAAAAAGATGATTTTTGGCTAGAGAAATATCTTCAATCCATTCTACATTTCTGGTTGACCAAATCCGTCCAGGTACTGCCACTCCGGCGGCGAATCTAATTTTTTTACTTTCGCGGCCGAACCTATCTAAATCGCGATCGCTAGCGTACCAAGTTTCGCTGTGTTCCAAAAAAGTACCGTTAGCAGTCGGTATCCAAGCTTCCGCAAAATTCCAGCCGATCGCATTGCACAGCAACCGCAGAATCTCTGGGAGGGCGCTGTGAAAATCTGCTGACTGACTAATGGCTTGAGTTGCTGCCAGCAACAGCTTTATTTCATCTTCTGCTTGCTTGCTTTCTGTAATATCAGTTGCCGTGCCGAGAATTTGTTTTAACTTACCGTCTGTTGTTTTCGCAAATACAGTATCTCGGCTAACCATCCAGCGCCAAGAACCATCCTTGTGCCTAATTCTGTATTCAATTTCAAAGATATCCCCTTCGCTGCCTGTTTCGACTTGCTGTAAATAATCAGGCATTTTGATTGAATTTTCGGGGTGGATTAAAGTTGACATCATCCACGGCCCCATTGCCTGAATCTCCTCTACTGTATAGCCAAGAATGTGGTAGATAGAAGCGTTACCATAGATATTTTTTTTTTCAATTAAGTCACACACATACAAAATATTAGGAATTGCCCCAGCAATTTGCTGAGCGAACCGCTGGCTTTCCCGCAGTGCTGCTTCTGCTTGTTTTCTTTGGGAAATATCGCGAACAACGCAAATAATTTCTCCGTCGGGCAGCATTGTCAGCGAGACATCTATAGGGACTTCCGAGCGGTCGCGACGGCATCCTACTGCTTCGGTGCTGTAAGAACCTTTCTTAACTAAAGTCGGCAGGACTTCTTGCTCGAACCTTTGCAGTTCTGCACCTTGGTAGAACATTTTCCAACTTTTATCTAAGATTTCTTCTAGAGAGTCGTAACCGTAGATTTTTAGTCGTGCTGCGTTGCAATAAATCACCTCATGGTCGGCACTGAATATGGCGATACCTTCGGAAGCTTGGGCCATTGCTGCTGCTTGCCTGTGGAGGACTGACTCGGATCGTTTGCGTTGAGTGATGTCGCGGACGATCGCGATAATTTCGTCCTCCGTACAGAAGACAATTCTCGCTTCAAAATCGTACAGTTCACCATTAACTGGCATTTGATATTCTACGACTTGAATCTCGCCAGTGTCGATCGCTTGTTGATTGCCCGACAAGATTTTTTCAGCAAAAGCAGTCGGTAATATGTCTTGTGCTTTTTTGCCGATTAATGCTTTTTGTGATAGGATATTCTCGAAATCTTTTGCCGATTTGAAGTCTACAAAAGTGCCGTCTGCCCGACAGCGAAATATCATGTCTGGTATCGCATTTAAAAGAGCGCGGTTGGTGGCTTCGCTCTTACGCAATTCAGCTTCAGCTTGCTTGCTAAATGTAACATCGCGGGCCACTGCATAAATCAAGCCTTCTTCTGCAAACGGCGATGCTGTCCACGATAGCCATTTATAAGTACCATCTTGGCAAAGATAGCGGTTTTCTAAGCTAATAATGGGGTGGCTTTTTTTAAGTTTTTCTAATTCCGCTACAGTAATTTCTCGGTCTTCGGGATGGAGGAATTCTATCAAAGGTTTGGCTAAGATTTCATCACTGCTATAACCTAATACATTTGACCAAGCGGGGTTTAAGCGTTTGAAATATCCATCAAAACCTGCAATGCAAAGTAAATCCAGCGAGAGATTAAAAAATCGATCGCGGTCTTGCTGGGTTTGTTTCAATTCCGTAACATCCATCACCAAACCGTCCCAAACTATATCGCCGTTGGCTTGCTTTTCTGGCTTCGACGCGCCTTGCAGCCATTTCACTCGATCTCCCATAACTTGCCGCCACTGGTGTTGCCAAGCTTGCTGAGTCGCCGCTGAAGTTGCCATCGATCGCTGCAAGCCAGAGATGTCATCTGGGTGAACTGTTGCAAAAGCCAAAGTGGCATTTTCTTCTATTTGTTCTGGTTTTAAATTGTATATCTGCCAACTGCCAGAAGAAACGTAACTAAAAGATGTTTTACCATCTACATCAAGCCGATATTGATAAATCATTCCCGGCACGTTGTCGGTCATTATTTGAAATCGAGCTTCGCTTTCCTGCAACGCAATTTGCTGGCGCTTGTAGTCAGTCACATCTCGCATTGTTCCGACCAACATTTTACGACCATCGGCGTTGTTAAATACTGTTTTTTTAGTAGATATAATGCGTTCTTTGCCGCCGCTATCGGTAAAATTCTCTTCTGTTTCCTGAGAAAGACTTCTTTGCAATACTTGCTCGTCTTGTTGCCAAAAAAAAGCCGCTTGTGCTGGGGGCAAAAAATCGTATCCTGACTTGCCAATCAGTTCCGATCGCCTTTTTCCTATCAAATTGCAAAAAGCATCGTTTAAAACGATCCATTTGTGCTGCTCATCTTTAACAAAAATTGGGTCAGGAGTAGAATTAATCGTGTGATTTAAAAACTCTTCTGATGCTTTTAATTTAGCTTCGTAACGATAGCGATCACTCACGTCTAAGACTACTTTAATCAGGCGGTCGATAGAGCCGTCTCGGGCGCGAATACAGCGCAGGGAAACTCTAGTATAAACTGTTTTTCCGTCTTTTCTGCGCCACCTTTTGTCTAAAACATAGCCTTCACTCTCCCCAGCCAAAATTTTATTTAACTGCTCTAAACTCGCCTGCAAGTCTTCAGGAAAACCCCACCTCTCCCAATTCTCATGCAAAAAATCTTGGCGATCGTATCCCAGCAAATCGCACAAAGCATCGTTCACTTCCAACCACTCGCATTTTTCTGGTGCTGAGGGGGAGATCGGAGGAGCAAGAATGGCAATTCCGACGAGAGAATTCTCGACTACCGAGCGATATTTTTCTTCGCTTTTTCGCAAAGCTTCTTGGTTGTGCTGTCGCTCGACTGCGTAGCGAAGCGATCTAATCAACACTTCGCTGTCAATTTTTCGCTTGACTAGATAATCTTGAGCTCCCGCTTGGATTGACTGCACGGCAAGCTCTTCATCGTTGCGGCCCGTCAGTACGACAATCGGAGTATTTAGGCTGTATTCTTGTATTTTGACAATTGTACTTAAGTCTTGGCTGTCGGGCAGCGAAAGATCTAGTAAAATCACATCAAAATGTTCGCCGACCAAAAGTTGCTGCGCTTTGCTGAGACGGTCTGTACAACTTACTGATAACCTTTGGGGTTCGGCTCTACTGACATTTGTTTCTAATAATAATTCTTCGATCAGATCGGCTTCTGCTTGATTGTCTTCGACCAGAAGAACTTTAAAGCCGTTTCGCTTTGCGGGTGGGCTCAAAACTGATATCATATACCTTTTTTTTTGTCATAAGGCAGTCTAGCAAACTATTATAGCATATAAAGAATTGTATAGCCACAAATCCCGCCGTTCCCAGTTAAAAACTCTTTGGTTCAACAATTACAATGCACTTGATCTCAGATGTTGAACGGTTCTCAAGAACGGGCTTTCCGGTCGATTTCACAAATAGTAAATTTTCTTGGGAGGGTTTCTTCTAACCAGCCCTTAAAAAACTTATTGAAAATGGTACAATATCTGATATCTATGCGATTGTGTTTTTCCTCTAAGTAGGCTAACGCAATTAGGGGGAAATTTTTTAAGGTTTTTAGAAGCCAAGCCGGGTTTCAGGAGGAAAGTAAGCTGCTTAGTATTTTTTTGGGCGATCGCCTCTGTGACACGATTTTAGATTTTAGATTCAGTCCAGAGATGAATTGAGGATGTGGAACTAGAATCTCCAATTTTGGGCCGATCACGACTCCTATCGGAAAGTAAGTATCGGTTTTTTGGCGGGTTCAGCCGATCGCGCGATCGAACGCCACTCTTTGTTTTCCTTCAATTCCCCTAGCAACACCATCCAAGGCATATCCCCACACCAATGAGCACTCAACCAAAAAAAAGCGGTGCGAACTATCTTCACTATTCATATTTTTACCACTTCTTTTATAATACCTTACATAAACTCATTACTGCGATTTCTTTACTTTTTGCAATCAAATAAAAAATCTCCACAGGCCTTGCTATTTAGCCAAAAAGTGATAATCTTGAAATAGAGGCAATCGAAAACTCGGTTGATACAGCCTAGTAAAAAATCCGAGAATTTTGGTAACAAAATTACAATTCCGAATAAACTGTCTTTTGTTTACTGTCCTTTGACCGAACTGAGATGAAGTTGAGAGGAAAAAAGCAATGATCGAAAATTTAGCAACTGAACAAAAACTCGGTGTAATTCCCAAAGATAAAGCCTTAGTATTGTTGTTTGATGAAGTCGGCATCGCCGACATCCCATTAGTAGGCGGTAAAAATGCTTCTTTGGGCGAAATGATTCAACAGTTAACCGCCCAAGGAGTCAGAGTTCCCAACGGATTTGCCACTACAGCACACGCTTACCGATACTTCATCCAGTCAGCGGGTTTAGAAGCTAAATTACGCGAAATTTTTGCCGATTTAGACGTAGAAGATCTGCAGAACCTGCGACAAAAAGGCAAGCAAGCGCGGGCACTGATTCTCGACACACCATTTCCGCGAGAACTCCAAGCGGCGATCGCGGATGCTTACGAAAAATTGTGCGATCGCTACGGCGACAGTACAGACGTAGCAGTGCGTTCCTCCGCCACCGCCGAAGACTTACCAGACGCCAGTTTCGCAGGACAGCAAGAAACCTACCTCAACGTCCAAGCTTGCGCTGGCGTCCTCGAATGCTGTCACAAATGCTTTGCTTCCATATTCACCGATCGCGCGATTTCCTACCGCCAACAACGGGGATTCGACCACTTTGAAGTCGCCCTATCAGTCGGCGTCCAAAAAATGGTGCGATCGGACTTAGCATCCTCCGGCGTCATGTTCAGCATCGACACCGAAACCGGATTCAAAAACGCCGTATTAGTCACCGCCGCCTACGGATTAGGCGAAAACGTCGTCCAAGGAACCGTCAACCCCGACGAATACTTCGTCTTTAAACCAACCTTAAAACAAGGTTTTCTCCCGATTTTAGACAAACGACTCGGCAGCAAAACGCTCAAAATGGTGTACGATATCGGCGGTTCTAAATACACCAAAAACGTCTCCGTTATAGCTGCAGAAAAAAATAAATTTGCTATACAAGATGACGAAATTCTGCAACTAGCAAAATGGGCAGTAGTCATCGAAGAACACTACTCTAAAGTGCGCGGGACTTATACCCCGATGGACATAGAGTGGGCAAAAGACGGCAATACGGGCGAATTGTTTATTGTCCAAGCGCGACCCGAAACAGTACAATCTCAAAAGTCTGCTAAAGTTTTGCGAAACTACAAATTGCAAGGCAGCAGTGCCGTTTTAGCAAAAGGACGCGCCGTTGGCGAATCAATCGGGCAAGGCAAAGCCCGCGTGATTTTAGATGTGCACAGAATCGCTGAATTTCAATCAGGGGAAGTCTTAGTTACGAACAAAACAGACCCGGATTGGGAACCGATTATGAAAAAAGCAAGTGCGATTGTCACCAATTCCGGCGGCCGCACTTGTCACGCCGCCATCATCGCCAGAGAAATGGGAATTCCCGCCATTGTCGGCACCGGCGAGGCAACCCAAATCTTGAAAAACGGGCAAGAAATCACTGTTTCTTGTTCCGAAGGAGACGAAGGCAAAGTTTATTCCGGTTTGCTTCCTTTTGAAATTCAAGAAACTGCGATCGAGAATTTGCCCCGCACCCGTACTCAAATTTTAATGAATGTCGGGAACCCAGAAGAAGCCTTTGGTTTATCAGCAATTCCTTGCGACGGCGTAGGCTTAGCGCGGCTAGAATTCATCATAGCCAATCACATTAAAGCACACCCGCTGGCACTGATTCACTTTGACGAATTGGTGGATGAATCAGTCAAAGAAGAAATTGCAGAACTCACAGCACTTTACCCACACAAACCCGATTTCTTCACCGACAAACTCGCCCACGGAATTGCCACAATTGCCGCCGCATTTTATCCTAATCCAGTTATCGTGCGGATGAGCGATTTCAAGAGCAACGAATATGCTAATCTTTTAGGAGGGCGGCAGTTTGAACCCAAGGAAGAAAACCCGATGATCGGGTGGCGCGGCGCCTCTCGCTATTACGACCCGAATTACCGCGAAGCTTATGCTTTGGAATGCAAAGCATTGAAGCGAGTTCGCGACGAAATGGGCTTGACAAATGTGATTCCGATGATTCCATTTTGTCGCACCCCGGATGAAGGGCGAAAAGTGTTAGCCGAGATGGCAAAACACGGTTTAGTTAAGGGCGAGAACGGCTTGCAAGTGTATGTGATGTGCGAATTGCCAAGCAATGTTATATTTGCTGACGAATTCGCCCAAGTTTTTGACGGATTCTCGATCGGCTCTAACGATTTAACTCAGCTAACATTAGGATTAGACCGGGATTCTGCTTTAGTCGCACACATTTTTGACGAACGGAATGAAGCTGTCAAGCGAATGGTAGCAATTGCCATTAAAGCCGCCAAGAAGTACGATCGCAAGATTGGGATTTGCGGTCAAGCGCCCAGCGATTATCCTGAGTTTGCTCGTTTCTTGGTTGAGTTGGGAATTGATTCGATTAGTTTGAATCCCGATTCGGTTTTGAAGACTTTGTTAGATGTTGCTAAGGTGGAAGGCGCGGGTTCGTTGATGGATTTAGCGGGGGATATTGCTAAGGTTTAACAGTTTTGGTTTTTCAGAGCAACCGGGTTTCTCAAACAATAGCTGGCTCATGTTCTGACTTGCTTGTTTTTGAACCGATTCGGTTTCTCATATTTAGTCCTGTAAAATAACCGATTTCGCGTTTGTAGTGATGAATCCAAGTCCTCTGATTTTTATCAGGACTGGCATTCGTCACTACAAACCTATTTGATTGCTGGTAATTGACTTGACATAATATCACATCCTATCTGCACTTCTGGCTTTGTTGGGCTCCTGACGCTGCGCTTTACCAAGAAAGTGTCGCCAACAGCGATCGCCCTCCTCACGCGCCAGCTAACGGTTAACACAGGGGCGGTCTAGTTTGAGACTTGAGCGGGAACTTTTCTTATTTAAAACCGTCTTTTTGAGGAGGATTTTTTGTTGCCGATCGCCTAAATTAAAACAAATATTCTCCACATAAGCTCTGAAAAAGTGCTAACTGCTCTCCTGATTATTTTCATAGGTTTAGCTCCGTCGCTGCTGTCTTTGTGGGTGATGCGCTCTGCCCAGAGCCAAGCCCGCGACAGAATTGCAGCGGCCAGACTTGCGGTAGCGAATAGACCCATGCGAACTCAACTACCAACTGCCGATCGCACTTACATACAAAGCCTCGGTTATTCGATCGGCGATATCACTTGCGAGTATAACGCCCGCTCTAATTACATTCGCTGTGCTGTCAATCCTTCTGGGCCCTGTCAAGATTGTCGGTACTACCAAGCCAGAACTCTTGACGCTCGCGGTGAAAAGATATAGCTTATATTGGTGCTTGTATCTACGTCTATTTGCGGATGTAGTAATCAATGAGTTAAGATGTACTTACGTGTAATGATTATTGTTGAAGCTTGTTTTGGACGACCCACGCCCAAACTCAGCAATTAAACCCTAATCGAGCATTATGGCTTGGTTACAGTTGCCATAACTGGCGGATTGCGATCGGTTTTTCTAGTTGACAACTTACGATCAGGAACCAGGTTTAGATGATAAATTTTGGTTGGGCGGCGAGAAATCTAGGTCTAAATAGGGTTTCTAGTCTCCTGGGCGTAACTCCTGCAGTTAAGAAAATTAGCTAACAAAAATCGTAACTAGCTGAGGGGCAAATCTCCAAATCAGTTTCTCCAAAACATCATGAAAAATTCTGCACGAAACATTGTCCCGAGCATTTATCTTAACCAGAAACAAGCTCGAAGACTCTAAGTGGACAGTTTGAGAAGTTAGTTGTGGGCTGCACGAATCTGTTTTTGCGATCGTAGCGAAACAGTCTCAAACCTAGATTGCTATCTCCAGACTCCAAGTCATGAATTTTTAAGACGCCTCGTCGATACAGGGTATGCCGATTTCAATTGAATCTCATATGTTGCACCATTCTCAAGAATAGGCTTTCTGGCCTGTTCCACAACAAGTGAATTTTCTTATGGGCTGGGCAGGAGACCCCCCCATAGAAGGCTTATTGAGAATGGTAAAAGATCTCAGTTGAATGACACTTCGGGCACGGTCGGCATAATTATGTGACGGCTATCACTCCCTAATTAATGTCTAGTTGCTATTGTGAACAGGGTTTGCGCGCCAAAACAAAAGAAACCGAGTTTTTACCGGGAGCTAAGGCTGCAACCAAGTCTTTTCGTCCATCCAACCTGTTTATGCGTCCAGAAATAGTGAAAATTCTCTGCAAATAAAGTGCCTTAGACGATCTACAGAAAACCTCATCAAGTAAATTTTTGAGAACTCGTGTTATTGTCTACTGCGCGATTTAAGAGACAGGCGTGTAACAGATACACTCGCTAACAGAAAAGAAAAAAGCCGAAGGCAAAATATCACCCGATAGAGAGATTATGGGGATTTAAACCCCAAATCCTCAGCTTTTCTGCCGACGATATTTGCAATGCTATCAAACAGGAATATAGCACTGCTTTGTGCTGAGTAAAATTCACTTTTTGCTCTGGCTCCCCGTCAAGCTGCAGAGTCTCTTACTGTGCAATTAAACCTTGTCCACAGGTGATAATTATCATCTGGAAATGGGTACATCATCTACAATCCGTGAGCCAACTTGACCATGCAAAGCATCTGCAACAAACCAATTTCCATCACCCCAAAAACTTGTGACTCCACCGCAATGATTGCGGGCGCAAACTCCCGAAAAACAGCAACTTATTATCAGAAAAAAGCCATAAAACAAGTAAACACAGAGGAGTATTTCCTGTCCCAGAAACTGCGTGGTGGCACAAGAATTGGGCATCCCCCCAGAGAATTTTTACGAGCAACTGTAGGGGCAAACCCCCCGTGGTTGCCCCCTCGGACTATAAAAAATGTACTGTTCCTCGATGCCAGAGTAGAGAACTTCGACAGCTTGGCAAGAGGAGCAACAGCCGATACAGAGGTATTTGTATTGGACTCGACGCGGGATGGAGTCGAGCAAATTACTAGAATTCTGGTTAATTGCAGCGATTTAGACAGCCTTCAGATAGTTTCTCACGGTCGGGAAGCGGGGGTGCAGCTAGGGTCGATCGAACTCTGCAGCGACAATTTAGAAACCTACAGCCATTTGTTACAGCAGTGGGGAAAAGCCCTCAGCGAGAGAGGAAATATCTTGTTATTCGGGTGCAGCGTCGCAGCGGGGGAAAGCGGCGAGGCCTTCGTGCGGCGGCTGAGCTTGATGGTCGGTGCAGATATTGCAGCTTCCGACAACTTGACGGGGAGTACGGCACTCGGTGGCGACTGGGAATTAAAATTTGCGATCGGGGGAATAAAGAGGAGTATCGCCATTGAAAAAGAAGTCCTCGAAGCCTACCCTTACGCCCTCGGCACATTAGTTAACGAAACCTTCAAAAACTCCACAGTTAGGGGGCCTTGGATTTACGGGGGAAACAACGGGGCACTGTTCAATCCCACCAGCGGGGTGACCGCAGCCAATCAACGTATCCCCGGCATTACCGGAGGCACAGTATCCGGCGTACTTCCGGCTTTGGGCGGTTCGACTCCCGGCGATGGCGCTCTGCAATTAACTCCAGCAGCAGGTGATAGGGAAGCCTTTGTCATCTACAACAACCCCATTCCTTCAACCGACGGTCTCAGAGTCCAGTTTGATTTTTATTCTTACGGTTCAAGCCAGCAATTTAATGCTCCGCAACCATTTATTAGCCCTCAGCCAGGGGACGGGCTGGGTTTCTTCTTGATTGACGGCACTGCCAGCCCAACCAGGACTGGGGGTTATGGCGGTTCTCTGGCTTACGCTCCACGAACGGGTATACCCGGTATTGAAGGAGGTTATTTAGGCATTGGGCTTGACGAGTTTGGCAATTTTTCAACATCCACAGAAGGGCGCTCTGGCCCTGATCCATCTCCGATTCCCGGCTCCTCTATTGGTTCTTTCAGACCTGATTCAGTAACTGTTAGAGGAAATCAAGCCGACGGTTATCAGCTTTTAACAAATGCGATCGTTCCCTTCGGCATCGATAACATTCCTACGAGCATTGACTTTAGCGGCCCTGTTGCCGGCAACAATTTTAATTTCAGCAATACGTTCACGAGCGATCGCAATTTAGCCAAAAGATCCGTTCAAATTACCCTGAATCCATCTAACGATCCGGTGAATCCCTCTCGTCTCACCGTTGCTTTCGATGAAAATTTCGACGACATCTACGAAACTACATTGATCGACATCTCCAACTTGGCCACCGGAAACGACCCAGTACCGCCCCTTCTCAAATTTGGTTTTGGTAGTTCCACAGGAGGCGCAAACAACATTCACGAACTTCAAAACCTGGTAGTTGAAACTATCAATCCTCCCAGTATCGCCGCAGAGGTTTCCACGATTAAGACCGGCCCGCAGTTCGTCAAGCCCGGAAGCAGCATTACCTACACGATTACTACTGTAAACAGAGGGCCAGCGCCCGCTACAAATGTCCTGATTCAAGACGAAATACCTTTTGAACTGCTGCGTCCGGGGGGATTGCCGCCGGTTCTCACTGCCTCCAACAACGGCACTTACGTGAACCAAACGAAGGCTGTCACCTGGCCGTTAATTCCGGTTCTCAATGCGGGTGAGACTCTGACTTACACCCTGACTATTGATTTGCCGCTCGGTTTAACCAGCGGTAGCAGTTTTGCCAACGTTGCATTCAGCAATAGTTCGACTTTCGACCCCGACCTCAGCAACAACAGCGGTGTACTCGCGCCAGGGCAAATCGAGGGGCCGGGTGTAGTCTTTACCACAGTTGTCGATACAGTCGCGGATTTAGTTACTACCAAAAGTGGCCCTGTGACTACTTCGGCCGGGTCAAGCGTGGCCTACACATTGACTACTACTAACATGGGGCCAGACCCCGCTGCCGATGTGACCATCACGGACAGCATTATTCCAGGTTTAACAGGAGTCAGCCTATCGGACGGGGGGAGTTACGACCCAGTTTCGGGCATTGTCACTTTCCCAGCACTGAGGGTGCTGGCAAATGCGGATACTGCGACCCACACCGTCAGTTTCATTGCCCCAGCCACCCGTACCGACATCAGCAACACGGCCCGGAGTAGCGCCGCGACTTTCGATCCGATCGCCACTAACAACAACGGTTCGACAACCAACAAAGACGGCACTCCCACTAACTCTACGGTTACGACAAGTATTGCGCCCAACGCGGATCTTGTTACCACGAAAACGGGCTCTACGAGTGCTACGGCCGGTAGCTCGGTCAGCTATACGATCGCCACAGTTAACTTAGGCCCGAGTCCTGCCGAAGCTGTAACCATTACTGACAGCATAGTCCCCGGATTAACCGGAGTCACGGCATCTAACGGCGGCGTTTACGATCCAGCGACTGGCATTGTCACCTTCACGCCCGTGGCAATAGCCAACGCGGAGACAGTCACCCGGACGATCGGCTTCACAGTACCGCCCACCCTAACTTCCATCAGCAACACGGCAAGAAGTACCTCCATCACTCCCGACTCCACTCCGGCCAACAACAACGGTACAAACCCCAACGCCACCGTCACTACCTCGATCGAGGCTGTGGCCGATGTTGTCACCCAAAAAACTGCTCTGCCCAGCATTAAGGTGGGCGACACCCTCCTTTATACAATCACTACTACCAACAACGGGCCGAGTCCCGCGACCAACGTAGTCATCACCGACAGCCTGATTCCCGGCTTAACTAATGTCAGCGTGTTCGATGGCGGAACCTACAATGCTGCCACAGGAGTGATCGAGTTCCCAGCGATCGCGACTTTAGCCAGTGGCAGCAGCGTCACCCGCCGCCTGATTTTTGTACCGCCGCCTACCCTGACGAGCATCACCAACATTGTATTGAGTCGATCGGACACTTTTGACCCGGACTTGACGAATAACAACGGCTCGACAGTCGCATTGCCCGGTCAGGCGGGGGGGCAAGTTATTACCTCGATCGATCCTGTGGCCGACCTGGTTACGTCCAAAAGCGGCCTCACATCTGCTCCTGCTGGTAGTTCCGTGACTTATACTATAACTACCGCCAACAATGGGCCAAATGCTGCTGAAAACCTAGTGATTACAGACAGCATCATTCCCGGTTTAACGGGAGTCAGCGCCTCCGATAACGGCACTTACGACCCAGTGACAGGGGTTGTCACCTTCCCAACAATTCCCAGTTTGACGAGCGGCAGCAACATCAACCGCGAGGTAACAATAGTCGTTCCAGCGACCGGCACCATTAGCAATACTTCCCAGAGTCGATCGACCACTTTTGACCCAGAACCCAGCAATAACAACGGTTCCGAGTCCAGAGCCACTGTCACCACCGCCATCAGCCCGCAGCCAACACCCAACAAACTTCCATCAGCCAACAGCAGCAACGCTGCGCTAGCGCCCAACAGCGTTGTCCAAATTAGCGGGCTCGGAGGCACAGACTCAGACGGCACAGTGGTTACATTCACCATCAGCACCCTGCCGCCGACAAATCAAGGCGTCCTGTTCTTGGGCGACCCGGCAATGGGGGGAGTCGCCGTCACGGCAGGTCAAACCCTGACAGCCGAACAAATGACGCAGTTATTCTTCCAGTCCGCAGGCAATTTCACAGCAGCTAATTTTACCTACAACAGCAGGGACAATCTCGGTGGCAGCAGTCCTGCCGGCACAGTTTCTCTGGTGTCCCTGGCGTTCAACTACCCGCCGGTACCCACAAACATCAGCAAGACACTGGCGCCAAACAGCACCGTCAACCTCACAGGGTTCACGGCCAAAGACCCCGACGACTCGATCGAATTCTTCACTATCAACACCCTGCCGGCAGCAAACCAAGGCGTCCTGTTCTTGGGCGACCCCAGCCAGGGAATCCGGGTCACAGCAGGCCAAAAACTTAGCACAAGTCAAATCAGCCAGTTATTTTTCCAAGCAACCAGCGAATTCGCAGCCGCCAACTTTACCTACAGCGCCACAGACCGCCGCGGCGCCATCAGTCCAGCCCCCGCTACAGCCTCCCTGCTAGCACTATTACCTCCCACCGACCAGCCACCCGTCGCCAACAACTCCAGCGTCGCTTTGTTGGTGGAAACAACCGTGAACATCCCCGGACTCGGAGGAACCGACCCAGACGGGACGGTAGTTTCCTTTACCGTAAACACCTTGCCACCAGCCAATGAAGGCACGCTGTTCTTGGGCGACCCCAGCCAGGGAGTGCGGGTCACGGCAGGTCAAACCCTGACAGCCGAGCAAATTACCCAGTTGTTCTTCCAGGCGTCCGGCAATTTCACAGGAGCAAACTTCACCTACAGCGCTATAGACAACCTCGGCGCCACCAGTGCCGCAGTCGCCACTGTCTCTCTCATTCCCCTGAAGGAATCGATACCCGTGCCGGCACCCGCGCCAATACCAACGCCAATACCAACGCCCGCGCCGATACCCGTGCCGGCACCCGCCCCGATACCCACGCCGGAACCGATACCGACGCCGACACCCGCCCCGATACCCACGCCGGAACCGATACCGACGCCGACACCCGCCCCGATACCCACGCCGGAACCGATACCG
>NZ_JAUBVE010000003.1:162286-162466 GCF_036705715.1 Microcoleus sp. AT3-D2
ACGCCGACACCCGCGCCCATACCCACGCCGGAACCGATACCGACGCCGACACCCGCGCCCATACCCACGCCAACTCCAACTCCAACTCCAACTCCAACACCAACACCAACACCAACGCCCATACCCGCGCCAGAACCAACACCAGCGCCCGAACCAACCCCCATATTCAACCCAGTACCC
>NZ_JAUBVE010000114.1:0-11988 GCF_036705715.1 Microcoleus sp. AT3-D2
GGTTTTTTGAAAGCTATACACTGTAAGGGTTTCGAGACTTATGACCGGCTCCGACCTCCGCTGGCTGACTCCTCTTTATGGCTTGAGTCTGCTTTTTGACCCAGAAATACGCTTTGGACCGGGACTCTCCGGCGAATCGGTAGAATATTTGCACATATAGATGTTCTATATAGAGATGGTCTATATATATGTGTTCGATCGCCCGCTCATGAAAAAACCTGCCCCTCGCCCTAGTGCCTTGTTCGTTACCTGCGCTTCACTGCTGATGGCTTGCACTCAGACGAACACTCCCCAGACATCGACTACAGTATCTCCAGGTACTTCGCCATCTCCGCCAACTTCGCCACAGGGTTCGGCTGCGGGGAACTCTACCGCTATTCCCGTTGGGGTTGGGGTCGCCCAAACTAGCAATGTGGCTTTACTGGGTCAGGAACAGGTGGCTGGGGCGAAAATTGCTGAGAAGTATTTCAACGATAAGGGCGGTGTGGATGGGACGCCGATTAAACTGGTGTTCCAAGATACGGGTGGAGATGAACAAGGGGCGATCAATGCCTTCAATACTCTGATCAATCAGGATAAGGTGGTGGGTATTGTGGGCCCTACTCTCTCGCAGCAGGCTTTTAGTGCCGATCCGATCGCCGATCGCGCAAAAATTCCCGTACTCGGACCATCCAACACCGCTAAAGGCATTCCCCAGATTGGCGATTATGTGGCCAGAGTCTCCGCGCCTGTCGCCGTGGTAGCACCTAATGCAGTTAAAGCGGCCCTGAAGCAAAATCCCAATATTAAGAAAGTAGCCGTGTTTTTTGCTCAGAATGATGCTTTTAGCAAATCTGAGACTGAAACTTTTCAGACAACGGTTAAAGATATGGGACTGGAATTGGCAACAGTCCAAAAATTCTTGACTACTGATACAGATTTCCAATCTCAAGCCACTAATGGGATAAATGTCAAGCCCGATTTGATAATTATTTCTGGGTTGGCCGCAGATGGAGGCAATTTAATTAAGCAGTTGCGGGAGTTGGGCTACAAAGGCGTTATCATTGGGGGCAACGGTCTGAATACTTCCAATGTATTTTCGGTTTGCAAGGCTCTTTGCGAGGGGGTTTTAATTGCCCAAGCATACAGCCCGGAATATCAGAATGAGATTAATAAGGCTTTTCGTGATGCTTATCGCGCTCAATTTAAGAAGGAACCGCCTCAGTTTAGCGCTCAAGCTTTTACTGGCATACAAGTTTTTGTTGAGTCATTAAAAGAAATTAATGCTAAGTCGAAGGTTAGCGAAAAGCCTTTGGCAGAATTGCGTACAAGTTTGAATCAGCAGTTGTTGAGTGGAAAGTACGATACGCCTCTGGGGGAAATTTATTTTACGCCGGAAGGTGAAATCAATCAGAAAGAGTTTTATGTGGCACAGATTAAAATGGATGCTGATGGAAATAACGGTAAATTTGAGTTTTTGAAATGAAGTCAGAACAGGGATTTTGACACGGATACACGGATGAGTTATTGAGTGTGACTCTGAAGTCACCCCCCCCTGCCCCCCAAGGGGGGAAGTCTGAAGTCAGAGTAAAAATTGTATGTTTTTTGTTGTTGAATAATTTTGGTGTGAGGCTCAATTCTTAACGGGTGATGGACTTAACTCTGTTTCTGCAACAATTTTTGAATGGTTTGTCGATCGGCAGCGTGTATGCTATTTTTGCCCTGGGATACACCCTAGTGTTTTCTATTCTCGGAATTATTAATTTTGCTCACGGTGCAGTGTTTACTTTGGGTGCTTATTTCACTTATGCGCTGATGGGCGGTGCTTTTGGTTTTAACGGGTTGTTGGCTAATGCGAGAATTCCCGTGCAGTTTCCTTTTGCTGTGGCACTAATTTTGGGCAGTACGCTGGCTGGTTTGGTGGGAGTAATTGTTGAAAGAGTTGCTTTTTTGCCTTTGCGCCGCAGAAACTCCGATCCTCTGCTGACGGTGGTTTCTAGTTTGGGGGCGGCGGTGGCGATCGCCAATATCATCCAGTATCTTGTCGGTGCAGAAATTTACACTTTTCCTACTAATACTTACGGCAATTTGCCGGCAGCTATTAACTTTGGTACGGCGGATAAACAGATTCCTATTCGCACTGTTCAAATAGTGATTTTTGGCGTAGCTATTGCGATTGTTAGTCTTCTAACTTACTTAATAAATTTCACTAAATTTGGCAAAGCAATGCAGGCGGTGGCTGAAGATGCTACTACTTCTAGTCTGTTGGGGATTGATACTGACAGATATATTGTTTTGACGTTTTTTGTGAGCAGTTTTCTGGCTGGTTTGGCGGGGAGTTTGGTGGGTTCTAGTGTTAGTATTGCTGGGCCGTATTTTGGGATTGCTTTTGGTTTGAAGGGTTTGGCGGTGATTGTGCTGGGTGGGTTGGGGAGTATTCCTGGGGCTGTTTTGGGTGGGTTTATAATTGGTTTGGTGGAGGCTTTTGTGCCTGGTGATTTTTCGGCTTATAAGGATGCTGTTGCTTTTGGCATATTGTTTATGATGCTATTGGTTAGACCCCAGGGTTTGTTTGGACGGCGTTTGATTCAAAAGGTATAGTATTATTTGCAAGACATTTAATAAGGCAGGGCGGTTTTGAGAAGGGAAAACTGGTTTCCAGCAAAGACTATACCTAAACCAGCCCGTATAAACTGTTGTGGAGTTTTATAGACGTACCTAGAAAACTTATTCATACCTCAGAGGCAGTTTGATGAATTCGGAAGTTCCTTTAATGGTCAGCGATCGCCTTTTTTTGCGATTAGCAAATCAAGACGATATCTGCGAAATTATTAAATTTTATAGTGACAATCAAAAGTTTTTTACTCCCTGGCACCGACATTGGGCGGAGGATTTTTTAACGGAAAGTTATTGGGAAAAACAAGTAGAGAAAGATTTCCAAGGCTTTAAGTCTGACAAATCTTTAAAGATGTGGATTTTTGAGAAGGCTAATCCTGAATATATTGTCGGTAACGTTAATTTTGATAATTTTGTACGAGGTGCCGGTCAGTTTTGCTTTTTGGGATATAATGTGGCAGAAGCGCAACAAGGTAAAGGTTATATGACAGAAGCTGTGAGAGTTGCAATTCAATATGTTTTTGGAGAGTTAAATTTACATCGCATTATAGCAAATTATATACCTCACAATCAGCGTAGCGGTAATCTACTTAAAAGATTGGGATTTGTGATAGAAGGTTACTCTAGAGACTATTTGTTGATAAATGGTCGGTGGGAAGACCATATTCAGACTAGCTTAATCAATCCAAATTGGAAACTAAGCTAACCCGATTTTCCTTAATAACTTCTAATCTAAAATATCTCAAATCAAATGGCTACATTTTTTACAACTTATGGGTTTCTGATTGTCTCGATGTTGCTGGGTGCAATGTTGGGAATGTCGCTGTATTTGCCTTTAATGACTGGACAGTTGTCTCTGGCTAGCCCTGGTTTTTATGCTTTGGGTGGGTATATTGCGGCGATTTTGTCTACAACAGTGTTTCAACAGACAGGGGGTTTGTTTCCTCTGCCGTTGTTGTTATTAGAGATGATAATTGCAGGGATTGTTTCGGGGTTGCTGGGGATTTTGGTGGGAATTCCGGCGCTGCGGTTGAGTGGGATTTATTTGGCGATCGCAACTATTGCTTTTGTGGAAATTTTGCGGGTTTTATCGCTGAATCTGGATATCACTGGCGGGGCTGTGGGCATTTTTGGGATTCCGCAACCGTTTGCGACGCCGATCGAGTATTTGTGGATTGTACTACCTTTACTTTTGGTAAGTATGGCGATTGTGTATCGGCTGGAACGGATTCGGGTGGGGCGGGCTTTTGCTGCGATCCGCGCTGATGAGTTGGCGGCTGATGCGATCGGGATTAACCCAACTTTTTATAAGGTTCTGGGTTTCACGTTAGGTGCTGTTTTAGCTGGGGTTGTGGGTGCTGTTAGCGCTCATTTCCTGAATACTTGGAACGCCCGTCAAGGGACTTTTGATGCTAGTATTATTTACTTGACTTCTGTGTTAATTGGTGGTAGCAGAACGTTTTTGGGAGCAGTTTTGGGTGGGATGGTGTTTACTGCTTTACCGGAGGTTTTGAGGGGGATAGCGACTATTCAGGGATTGCCGATTTGGTTGGCGCAATTCCTGCGGGATGGGCGGTTAATTATTTTTGGGGTGCTGATTGTGTTGGGGACGATATTTTTTCCGCAAGGTTTGGTGACGCCGGAGTTGTTGAAGAGGTGGAGGAAGGAGAATTAACAAGATATTTTATCAGTCCTTCTGATTTGCTTGTCACTTTCGTCCCAGTAGCGCTCCTACGGATTTAATGGACAGACCGTGGAAGTTTTTATATAATGGAAGAATATACATTTTGATGAGGGAATTCAACTTAACCCTAATTATATGGAAAATCTTTTGGGTGTTCAGGTGAAACAACTATGAAAAAAGATGCAGTGATAGACCCCACAGGTTTCTACCGCTACTCGCTATGTCGGGAGTGGAACACAAATACTCCAAGGGTCGCTTTTATTATGCTTAATCCTAGTCGTGCAGATGCAACTACTGATGATCCTACGCTTCGTCGCTGCATCAGTTTCGCTCAGTCTTGGGGTTATGGTTCGCTTGAAGTGGTCAACTTATTTGCTTACCGAGCTTCAAAACCAGTGGAACTGAAAAAGGTAACAGATCCGGTAGGAAAAGAAAATGACCGTTATCTCAAAGAAGCTGTTGAACGAGCAGATAAAATTATTGTAGCTTGGGGTAATCGGGGCATATTGAATAACCGCTATAAAGATGTTTTAAATATGCTAAATGGCTTAGGTAAAATTCAACTTTACTGCTTGGGAACTACTAAGAAGAGTCATCCATACCATCCACTGTATGTTAAAGGCAACACACAACCTGTCAATTATTAATCTCATTTGTCTTGATAGATTATGGAGCGTGCATCAAGGTCTACAATAACTTTTCCTCCTTGATTTTTCTCCACCTGTCGCCAGACTTCGTAGCCACTCAGGATAGCCTGTTCCCAAGCACCAAGTGAACACTGAGAAACTTCTAAGTGCAAGGTCATATTTTTGATAGTTTTTAGGAGTTGGTCATCAAGAGTATCAACTCCTTCTAAGAAGTTGCGATCCTTGGCATAGCTAAACACGAGGGCTGATATACCTTCTTCAATTGCTATTGCACGACCGCCATCTTCAACTTCGTCAATACCGGAATCGCTTTTTCGCTTAAGCTTAAGGTTACTACGAATGACTGGCGACCACCCCAAAACTGCTGCATATGAGAAATGGAAAATGTCGTGAAAGCGGTAGCCATCACTTGAGTAGGAGTTATCAGTCAGATCATTCCCAATCTGTTTTCTATTTATAAATGCTTTCATCTTGACTGAGTTATTTTCGCTCACCTCCATAATTTCAACCTCAAACCGACGTGGTAAGCGCTCGTGTTCTGGAAAATGACTGTCAAGTATGTAGGTGTCTGTTTGTACTGAATCTCTCCATCCCCAACGATCACGGCATTTTTTAAGATTACCTTCCGCAATTTCTTCTAAATCAAGGTCAAACTTGGTTGACACATTAGCAATATACCAAAGTATATCTCCCAATTCTTCTGCAACGCATTCGGGGAAAAGCTTATGGGCTTCGCCGTCGCGGAGATACTTTTTGTACTCACTGAGTAACTCACCTGCTTCACCAACCAATCCTAGTAAAGGTATAATTATTCCATTTCCTGACTTGCTAGGAACTTGGTCGGTTTTCTGCGCTTGTTCTTGATATTCGCGAAAATTCATCATCAACTCCTTGAGATTTTATTTATCCCTAAACTAAGCATGATCTTTAGCTGTTCTGTATTCTTCAATAGCCTGATTGATTCCCCACTTGGGGGGATACCAATAATCTGGAGTTTGTCCTTTACCTGAGTACCTCTGTTTTATGCGAGTTCGACCTGATATTCCAAAAATCTCTGGATGCTTAATTCTCGCATATTTATCGACTTCGCAGAATAAATTTTGGCAATCAATCAATTGAAGTTTTCTCCCCCAGAGGCTCTGAAAATTCAATCCTAGTCGCTCAAACTCAGACTCTTGAATTTCCACCATCAATTTGATAATTTCTGGCTCGTTAAGTCCGCCGAGGTCACTAAAGCATTTACGAATACCATCTAATGCTCCCGGCCCAGGAATGACAAACTCCATCTCGCTAAAGTTAGTAATTTCGCTATAGTTAACATCAGTAATAAACTGATATGCTAAAAAATTACCCAGAGTTGGATATTCACGCAGCAAATCGAATCCTTCGTGCATATTCTTGGCATCAGCAAGCTTTTTTGGTAGTTCATCAGCCATCATCTTCTCAATCAGCTTAAGGTGATTACGGTGTTTCGCAGTGTGCCCGAAGCTTGTTCCCCCTGATGGCATCATGTATGCAGCAGAATAAATGGTTTGATCTGACTGAATGGCATCTGTTAGAACTTGGTCATAGCGTTCAAAAGAATATTCTGCGTAAATAATGGAACCAAGCTTGTTCTCCAGAAGCTCCCACGTTTCGATCTTATTGAAAATTTTGAAGAGGATAATTCTAAAAAATACCTCGTTAAGTGATGAAGGAAGGTCATTTTGGTAGATGACGTTACGGATTAAATACTGGCTTACACGATCTGATGCGCGGTAGGTATTGGTAAACTTGTAAGTCGAAAAGATTGGATCATCAGTCCAAGGTATTGGTGCATTTTCTAGCTTTTTAAAAAAAATTTTTTGCCTTTCAGCAGCGAATCGCCAGTAAGTATTGAAGACAACAGTAGGCTTGGCGGGCAAAATGTGTGAAATGATTTCTGATGGCGAACTTCGTTCGTCGCTATAGTCACCAAAGTCAAAACTTAGTTGTTTGTTTTGTTCGACGTTTTCAATAACGTTTTTTAGCCGTTTTGTCCCCATTTTATATTCTATCCGCTATCTGTTTATTAGTTGTTCGGTGTAGAGCATTTCGAGCTATACTTGTGATTTTAGATTTTCTGCGGTCATTAGATAAAATAATCCATCGACTCACATCCCACCCGGACATTCATGCTCTCGCTCTATACGTTTAAGACTACCATCTCTGGATCAGGTAACTTGCTTGTCAACAGTTTCCACATTTAAGATACCACATACGAAACATTTCCGATCATGTACTAAAGTATATTAAGGGTTCATCAGCTCAATTGTTGTACAAGAACCACTGTCCGACTTGTCGTGGCTTTAAGTTCTAGCTCCACAAAACTTTCTAATTCCGCTTGTTGTTTGGGAGAAAGGGTTTGTCCTCGATCGCGCGCTGCACGCCACAAATTCATTAACATAGCTAAGTTTATCTATTATAGCGCGATCGCAATACAAGTGCTGTGATTCTGGAGTTGCGACTAAAAATTCAAAGGGAGAACGGTTGAATCATATCGTGTCCGGTGAATTTATAGTAATTCCTGTAGCGGCCGGCGATGCCCTGAACGGAGTCGAAGGGTTCACCAACAATAATTGCCTAAAACCAAAAATTATCATAAACCTGCCCCCGCCCCAAGATTACAAAGAATTTTGATTGTCGCTAATCAAACCAACGTCATATGCTGCCAAATTTTAATAGTTTTGTCACTGCTGCCGCTAGTCAAAAACTCTCCTTCCGGGCTAAAATTAACGGAATAAACCGAGTTAGTATGACCTGCAATATTACAAATTTCTTGACCGTCTTTCACTCTCCAAATCTTAATAGTTTGATTGCTGCTGCTAGCCAGAATCTCGCCATCGGGACTAAAAGCAATAGAATCAACATACCAAGAATGTCCTGTGATAGTTAAAACTTCTTGCCAATCTTTGACCCACCAAATCTTAATAGTATTGTCATGGCTGCCGCTAGCCAAAAACTCTCCATTTGGACTGAAAGCTATGCAGCGAACCGAGTCTGTATGACCTGTAATTGTGCGAATTAGCTTCCCATCTTTCACTCGCCAAATTTTGACTGTTCTGTCCCAACTGCAGCTAGCAAGAGTTTCTCCATCAGGGCTAAAAGCAACAAAATAAACTAAATTGGTGTGACCCGCAAGCGTGCGAATTTCTTGCCCGTCTTTGACTCGCCAAATCTTGATAGTTTTGTCCCAACTGCTACTAGCAATAATTTCGCCATCGGGACTGAAAGCTGCGCTGTAAACTGAGTTACTATGACCGATCAGGGTGCGGATTTCTTGTCCATCTTTCATCCGCCAAAGTTTTACTGTTTTGTCGTGGCTGCTGCTGGCTAGCATCTGTCCGTCCGGGCTGAAAACTACTGTATAAACCGAGTTAGCGTGTCCTGTGAGGGTGACAATTTCTTGCCCGTCTTCAACTCCCCACAGCTTGATTGTTTTGTCATCGCTGCCGCTAGCTACAACTTCTCCATTGGGGCTGAAAGCCACAGAGTAAATTAAGTTTTTGTGACCTGTGAGGGTGTGAAAACATTGCCAGTTATAGGTTTGTTGTTGGGGCTGGGTGGGAGTTTTTCCTGGTTTAACTAACTTGGAACTTGTTTGAGGAATTGCTAGATCGATCGCAACTTGGGGATTAATTTCTTTTAATACTTCAACAGCCGTTTGATAGCGGCGGTTGGTAGCATTTTGAATCATTTTATCTAAAATTTTACCTAGTTGTTCACTCACCGGGTTGTTAGCCAAATACTGGCGCCATATCCAGACATCTTCACCAGGATCGAACAGGTCAAATGGGGAAACTTGAGTTAGCAAATACAAACAAGTTACGCCTAAACTGTACAAATCGCTGGTAAAAAATGCTTTGCCTCTAGCTTGTTCGGGGGCGATGTATTCGGGGCTGCCGATGCTGGTTCCTGTTTTGAGTAATGCTGTACCTGTGGCAATTTTTGCAGCGCCAAAGTCTACTAAAACTAATTGTTTGTCGGCGCGGCGGATGATGTTTCCGGGTTTGATGTCTCGGTGAATAACGTTGTGGGAATGGATGAAGTGAAGGACGGGTAATAAGCTATTGAGTAAGTCTTGAATTTGATTTTCTGTAAATGTGCCTTCTGTTTCTACAATTTGTGCTAAATTTTGCCCGTCGATAAATTCTTGGACTACATATTGTCTGCTGTCTTGGATGGAATAGGCTAATAGTTCGGGAATTTGAGGGTGTTTGCCCAATTCGTCTAATCGCATTGCTTCTTGTTCAAAAAGTTCGGCTGCTTTTTTGCTGTTGCGATTGCTTGCTGATGGGATGAGTTGGGTTTCTAGGGGTAAAAATTGTTTGATGACGCAGCGAGGTTTTGAGGGTTTGTCTTCGTCAACGGCGAGGAATGTTCTACCAAAACCGCCTTGTCCGATCGCCTTTATAGCCCGGTAGCGATCGCGCAGCAGCAGTTTTGAACGGCAATTCCTACAAATTTTGGCCGCGGGAGGGTTTTGTGGCTTGGAACAGTTGGGGTTTAGGCAGTAACTCATTCGATTTTAGATTTTAGATTTTAGATTTTAGATTTGGGAGTACGGATTTTATGTTTTTGAATCTTTGCACTAGGCAGTAAATATAGCAAGTCTATTTGAGTCATGAATGTAGAACCACCTGAAACGCTGGCCATCATTGAATCGATTGTTTACAAATCAAATGGTTTTGCTATATTATACCTCTTTAGATTTGAGTTTTTAGATTTGGGATTTGGGAGTACGGATTTTAGATTTTATGTTTTTGAATCTTTGCACTAGGCAGTAAATATTATACCTCTTGAGATGTTAGATTTGGGATTTGAGATTTGGGATTACGGATTTTAGACTTTATGTTTTTGAATCTTTGCACTAAGCAGTAAATATTATACCTCTTGCCCGACTCTATAAAATTTATAGGACTTATCCTCAGATGGGTTTTACGCGCTACTTATAGGGGTAAGGTGCGGGATCCGACGCACCCTACATATAGAGGTTTTGCTAACCCTGAATTAACTATTTTAAAAATTCCACATAACGGGTTCTCGTCTAAATGATCGGTGACGGTTCGCCCGGTCGCGTCAATTTCTTTTAATTCCTCTTCACTCGATTTTACCTCAGCAGCTTTAGCATTTTCGGCTGCTTGTTCCCCGTTGCGCGCGCCGACAATTGCATTTGTTTGTGGCTGGGAAATCAACCAGGCTAAAGCTAAGTTTCC
Organism: Microcoleus sp. AT3-D2; assembly: GCF_036705715.1. Classification (NCBI taxonomy): domain Bacteria; kingdom Bacillati; phylum Cyanobacteriota; class Cyanophyceae; order Oscillatoriales; family Microcoleaceae; genus Microcoleus; species Microcoleus sp. AT3-D2. Next base: position 10,161 of record NZ_JAUBVE010000114.1, read on the forward strand.
CAAGCTTGTCTGGTGGCGATCGGCAATTGGCCTGAGTTGATTTAATGATGTTTGCACTCGATCGTAATTTTCTTTGATGAACAGCTTATTTTTGGTGCGGTGGTCGCCTTCTTCAAACTTGTGTTCTGACCCGAATTTACCTGTCAATATTCCTTGAGCTAGAGATGAATAGGCAAGGATAGAGATATGATTGTCTACACAATAGGACATAACATCTTTTTCTACCCAGCGCCAAAACAGAGAATATGGCGGTTGCAGGCTGTCGATGCGTCCGTATTGGGCGGCTTCTTCTATTTGGGCGCGGGAGAAGTTGGAAACGCCGATCGCTCGAATTTTTCCCTGTTCTTTTAACTTGTTCAGGGCGTCCATTGTTTCTGCAATTGGCACTAACTCGGAATTCCAAGTGCCAGCGGGCCAGTGGATTTGTAAAGGTCGATATAATCGGTGTTGAGGTTTTTTAGCGATCGATCGTAAGCTTCGATTACCAACTCGGGTTTCAGGTGGTTGGGGGCAACTTTGCTAGCATAAACTACTTGCGATCGCACATCTGAAAGTGCTTGACCGATAATTTGTTCCGAATGCCCTTCTCCGTAAACCTCAGCCGTATCAAAGGTGGTAATACCTGCCTTAAAAGCGGCGCGCATTGCTTTGACAGTTTCAGCATCCTCAATTCCCACCCACATCCGCTTCCCAGCTTGCCAAGTCCCCATAATTATCGGGGTAATCTGAATTTGTGATGTCCCCAATTGTCGCTTTTCCATAACCTAAGTCCTCATTGAAATTTTTAGTATTTACCCTCAAGCTATCTAATTTTAACAGAAAAAAGTTTGGTAGTCATGCACAGTAATGCTATCCTTTTATTCTGCAATAATTATAGTGATGTACAAAGTTAAAAATTAAAAATGCGAGCATCTCAATGAAAGCAGCCGAGCTAGAAATTGGAGTTAGGAGTCAGGAGCCAGGAGAAAAGAGTCAGGAGGAAGAAGCCAGAATAAGTGTTTTTACAAATATGAGATGCTCCTCTTATGGTAGTCTAAAACTACCTTGTAAAGCAAGAATTTAATCCTCTAAAATCATTTTGGCATTTTGTGTTGCTTGAGAACTTTAGCGGGACTAACAAATGAAATGCCCTGAGAAAAAGAGGTACTGATCATGACAGCTTCAATGATAGGCTCATAAACCGTTTTTTCTGCAACCCACTCCACAATAAAGTTGGCACCTGAGCCTCCACTTGTATCATTTGCTGCAATGAAAAAGTGTGTGGAAGCAAGCGGCTTGAGTTCTACAGGACTCTTAATATCCTGCCTAATCAATTTCCCATCGGTATCGTAGTAACGCACAGAAGTGATAATAATCGAATTTGTCAAATCCGTATTGCGAATACTGAGCGTGGCTGACAACTCCATCACCTCATCCTGGCTATTGTAGTGATAAATATGCGAGTAAATAGGGACATATACGGTTTGTCCCATCACAACTTTTGTTTTATCTAACGGGACTGCTCTCAGTGAAATTTCACGTTTTATATCAGGTTGTTGTCTTTGTGAGGTAGTTTGGTCCCAACAAGAGTTCAGGACGATCGCCCCTAGCGCCCAACCAACCCAGAAATGCTGTTTCAGCTTCATTGGCATTCATCCAAATACACCACATACATTGCAGTTACGTCTACATTACAATCAACCGTCTCCTGTAGACTAAAACCGTATTTAATCTGTCAATTTCTATGAGGAAAGCAAGTTTATCGGTTAAATTACCAGGGTAAGCTCATCTAATTTGGTATAAATTGTACTTGACTTTAAGGGCAAGATATGAATGAGTATCCAGTCAA